>JBIKMK010000609.1:0-3264 GCA_044359315.1 Bryobacteraceae bacterium
CCGGTGTCTCGGGCGGCGGCGCTGGGGCCGCGCGGCGCACGACCTTGGGCTCATCGTAGACGGTGAGGAACGACGGACAGTCACCGAAGGCGCACGTGTAGTCCTTGTTGCAGGAAGACTGGTGAATGGCCATCTTCTCGCCCTTGGACGTGGCCACGCGCTGCAAGCTGGCGCAGTTGGACTGGGTGACGCAATCGCCACAGCCTTCGCAGACATCGCTCTGGATGATCAGCCGCTTTGTGGGTTCGGCCATCTTGCCGCGTGACCGTTGACGCCGCTTCTCGGCGGCGCACTCCTGGTCATAGATCATCACCGTGACCCCGGGCGTGGCTTCCAGTTCCCGCAGCACTTCCGGCAGTGCGATCCGGTCCCGCACTTCGGCATTGGGTGCAAACTGTGCCCGCATGGGGGCATAGCGTTCGACATCTTCCACCAGCACGATGATCCGGCGGACCCCTTCGGCTTCCAGCTTCCGTGTGAGCTGCGGCACCGGCAGCGCGCCTTGCGCATCCTGCCCGCCGGTCATCGCAACGTGGCCGTTGTAGAGCAGCTTGAAGGTGATGTTTACCTTGGCGGCTATGCAGGCCTGGATCGAGAGCGACCCGGAATGGAAGTACGTCCCATCGCCGATGTTCTGGATCATGTGCTGGCGCTGGCTAAACGGAGCCATGCCGATCCACGGCGCGCCTTCGCCACCCATGTGCGTCGCGTAGCTGAAGCCGCGGCCGGAGGCTCCCAGCATCACCGCCATGCCGTGGCAGCCCGTGCCGCCGCCCGCGATCTGGCCTTCCAGCAACAGCGTCGAGCGATTGTGCGGGCACCCGGAACAGAAATTCGGCTTGCGCCAGGGCACCTTCGCGGTGGCCGGCAACGCCTGCCCGGTCATTACGGCCGCAATCAACTCCGGCGTCAGTTCGCCATAGGCCGGAAACAGGTTTTTGCCTTCCACCTGCGGCCGCTCCGCGTCGTTGCAGAGCAACTCGCGAATCTGCATTTCGAGGAAACTGCGCTTCTCTTCGATGACGATCAGCCGCTCGACACCGCGCGCCAGTTCGCGGGTGAACTCGGGTTCGATGGGGAACGTCATGGCGTACTTGCCAATGCGGTAGCTGGCCGGGTCCACGCCCATCAGCCGGAACGCTTCCATCAGGTCGTAGTAGGTTTTGCCCGCCGTAGCGATGGCGATCTTGCCGTCACCTTCGATACGGTCCAGGCCATTGGCGCGTACGAACGCCTTCACCGCCTCCAGGCGGCGCGTGTTGGCTTCCACTTCCAGGCGATGCGTATGCGGGATCACCAGCATCGGATCGGTATGCTTCGCGTAGCCTTCAGGCGAGACGAAAGTCCGATGGGCGAGCGACACATCCACGGTCCCGCCGCCATCGCAAACATCGGTCACCAGCTTCAAGCCCGCCCAGGCACCGGAATAGCGCGACAGGGCGATGGCGGCCAGCCCCAGATCCAGGACCTCTTGCGCATTGCCGGGGTAGAGCACCGGGATCGCGAAGTTCATCAGGCTGAAGTCGGACTGGTGCGGGATGGTGGAGCTTTTCGAGGTGTGATCATCACCGGCCAGCACGATGGCGGCCGACGCTCCGGGCGAGCCAGCCAGGTTGGCGTGGCGCAGGATGTCGCCGCTGCGGTCCACGCCCGGGCCCTTGCCGTACCAGATGCCGACGACGCCATCCACCTTCTTGGGGCCCGCCACATCCAAAATCTGGCTACCCAGAATGGACGTCGCGGCCAGATCCTCATTGACGCCGGGTTGGGCGACGATGTTGTGTTCGCGCAGCAAACTGGAGACGCGCTGCAGGGCCAGATCGTAGCCGCCGAGCGGCGAGCCTTCGTAGCCGGAGATGAAAACGCCCGTGTTCAAACCGGCGCGCCGGTCCAGGCGCATCTGGTCTACGGGCAAGCGAACCAGGGCCTGAATGCCGGTCAGGTAGTGGATGCCTTCGAGGGCAGTGTACTTATCGTTGAGCGTCACCGTGTTCCGTGATCGTATCATTGACAAGTTGAGGCAACGAGTTCATCCGACGGAAAGGCGGCAACGACGGGCATGAGTGTGATGGTCCGCTTCGGCAACCGTAAGGCGATTTTGTGTCAGGCGCGCTGGCAGGCGGCCGACACGGCGCTGGAAACTATGCTGAATGAAGCGACGCAGCAATGGCTGGCGGAAACCGGCGGTCCGCCGCTGGGCGACGCCGACCCGGACTTCACCACCGCCCTCACCGTGGGCATTGCCCACGGCGGCCGCATCCACCGCAACATCCCCAGCCGCCGGCCGATCACTCGCCAAGTCTACATGAAGGCGCGCCAGATTCCGCTGTTCTAGAAACCAGTCCCCAGCTTGATCACGTCCGCCACCTGCCGGTTCAGCACGATCTCCACCAGCGTGGTCGAGAACGGGTAAAAGAACGCGAGGCCCGTCGCGGAAGTGGAGGTCGGCAACTCGATTTCCGCGCTCCAGGACGGGCCGCCAGTTTCGATCTCGGCTTGGAAGCCGACGTACTTGGCGTAGTTGGTGCCGGTGTTGGCGATTAGCCGCAGCCGGATATCGCCCTTCATGGCATCCTTCAGCCGGCTTAGATCCACATGGATGGAGCGGTAACTGGGGTCGGCCGAATAGGGATGGATATCCAGATCTGCCTGCTTGGTGAGGCTCTTTTCTTTGCCTTTGCTGTCGCGGGTGAACAGATCGAGGAAGTAGTCCTTGACGCCGTCACCGCGCTCATCCACGACGCGCGTGACAAAGTGCTGGTAGGGCCTCACCTTGGCCTTCACCGGATCGCTGATGGCTGCGGCATCAAGCACCCACTTGGCGTAGGCCACCTCGTCGTTCACCGCCAGGGCGCTGAGGAACAACTTCTGCAACTCCGGGGTTGGTTTAGAAAGAATTGTGCCGTGGTTCATCTTGCCCAACAGCGTCACGGGCAGTTCGATCCGCGGCGGATCAGAGTGGGTGCGCCGCGCCTCTTCCGCCCCACCGGGAGGGCCCGCCAGGTCCAGCGTGAACTTCACCGCATTCAAACCCACCTGTGACCAGCGCACGCAGCCATCGGTGCCGGGGTCAGAAGCGAAGCGAGCAAAGCCATCAAACGGCTCCGTGCCGACAAAGATGAAGGGGTACGGCGTGTTCGGGCCGGGTCCGTAGAACACCTTGCCGCCCAGCAGATCCTTGTGGGCCAGGTCCCAGGTGAAGCGGCTGCCGCACTCCAGTGCGTCCAGGAACAGGTCGCCGGGCTCCAGGAAGTCCGGGCCGGG
>JBIKMK010000610.1:0-3261 GCA_044359315.1 Bryobacteraceae bacterium
TTACCAGACCAGTGCCCGCGAGCCGTATCATTCGATCAACTTCGTCACCTGCCATGACGGCTTCACGTTGCGGGACCTGGTCTCTTATGAGGCCAAGCACAATGAAGCCAACGGCGAGGACAACGCCGACGGTGGCAACGACAATCACAGCTGGAACTGCGGCGTTGAAGGCGAAACCGATTCCGAGCAGGTAAACGCTCTCCGGCTGCGCCAGCAGAAGAACTTCGCCACGCTGTTGCTGCTCTCCCACGGAGTGCCGATGATCCTGGCCGGTGATGAGATGGGCCGCACGCAGAACGGCAACAATAACGCCTACTGCCAGGACAACGAGACCAGTTGGGTGGACTGGACGCTGGCCGAGACCAACTCTGGGCTACGCCGCTTCTTTCAGCAACTGATCGCCTTCCGCAAGCGCAGCCGCTTGCTGCGCCGCACGCGCTTTGCGTGGCTGGGCAACGGCGAATCGCTGGCCATTACCTGGCACGGCACCCGACGTCTGAATGCCGATTGGAGCTATGACTCCCGCAGCCTCGCCTTACAGATCGGTGAGCGTCACGACGGCGAACAGCTGTTCGTGGTCGCCAACGCCTACTGGGGCGGCCTGACGTTTGAGCTGCCGGAGTTCGTACGCCCGTGGCGGCGTCTGGTGGACACCTCGCTCGATTCTCCTGACGACTGCGCGGAGGCCGGGGCGGAGTTCGCCTTGAAATCGCAAGAGTCGTACTTCGTCCCGGCGCGCACGGTTTGTGTGTTTGTGGCTTAGAGGGCCGGGGTTTCGCGATGCTGTCGCATGGCCCCGGAGGCCCGCCGAGCGGCGATCATCGGCCCACGACACCAATTTGAGGCATAGCATGGTCCACTGGTCATTGTGTATAACAGTGGCCCGGTCGCTGTATTGGGTGGCAGTGAGGCTTGTGGGCCATCGGCCCCTAGCTAAACTCAACTGCGATGATGGCCATCGCCTGATTGCGTAGTAGCGGCAATTCAGCCGTGGCAAACTGCCAGACGGCGTCCAAGTCAAGACCGAAGTAGTCATGAACGACGCGATGCCGGAACCCTGCAATCTGCGCCCATGGTACCTCTGGATGACGCGCCTTAACTTCGCCCGATACCTTGTAGGCGGCCTCGCCCGCAATCATCATTTGGCGGAGGATGGCATCGTGGACCAGCCCTCCCGCAAAGAAATCCTGACGGCCGACGCGTTGAAGATAGTCGGCCACGATATCCGCTGCCTCAGCAATATCGGCCAAGCGTTGAGCGTCACGCCGCATAGACCACGCGAGCTTCGCGCAACACCTCCGCCCGCAGTTTGGGCTTCAGCCACTTCTTGGTGGCGAGATCGACTCGCCGGCCAAAAAGTTCGGCCAGTTCCAGTTCGAGTCCAAAGTACTCCAAACCATAGACAACGCCGGCTTCGAATTCCACCACCACATCCACGTCGGAATCCGCTCGCATTTCGCCACGAGCCGCTGATCCGAAAATGGCCAGTTCGACGATATGCCGCCTCCGGCAAATTTCCGCAATCTTATCGAGCGGGATGTCAAGAGTCATGGACTTCCTCCTAAGTCTATTATCCGAAAGTGGTGCCGGTCCTGGCATCGCAGGGAGCGAGTAGTCGGCGAACTCCACCGCCTCGCAAGATCTCACCATGGCGTTTCAATCAACGGGCCGCAACTCCGGATCAGCCATTGCTCAACTCCGCCGGCCGCGGCCGCCAGTGCAGCAAGCGCCGCTCGACGCGCCCCACTAGGGCCGCCACCAGCAGGACAAACGCCGCCAGAAACACCATGCCCGCAAAAACGCCCGTCGTGTCAAACACACCTTCGGCCTGCGCGATCAGGTAGCCGATGCCTTGGGTCGAGCCCAGATATTCGCCCACCACCGCGGCGATGATTGACATGCCGACGCTGATTTCCAGGCTCGAGAAGATCCACGCCAGTGCGCTCGGCAGCAGCACGTGCCGCACCAACTGCCGCTCGGTCGCGCCCAGCATGCGCGCGTTATCCAGCAGCACCGGGTTCACCTCGCGCACGCCTTTCAGGGTGTTGAAGAAGACGATAAAGAACACCACCGTCACTCCCAGCGCCACCTTAGACCAGATGCCCAGGCCAAACCAGAGCAGAAAGATCGGTGCCAGCACGACGCGGGGCAGGGAGTTGGCGATCTGAATGTAGGGGCCGAAAATGTCGCCCAATAAGCGCGACCGGCCCAAGACAAACCCCGCCGCAATACCCGCCACTGAGCCCAGCACAAACGACAAGGCCGCTTCGATGACGGTGACGCCCAAGTGCGGCCAAACCGTTCCTTGCGCCAACTGCAACCACACCCGGGCCGCTACGGCCGAGGGCCGTGAGAAGAAGAACGGGTCCAGCCAACCCCAGCGTGCGCCACCCTCCCAGACACCCAAGAACAAACCAGCGACGGCGATACGGCCCGCCAACACCTGGGGGTTGATCGATCTAGCCATGCGCTGGGCCTCCCGCGTGATCTCCCAGCGCCCGGATCACCTCACCGCGCAAGTCATGCCAGATGGCCCGGTAGATCTCCGAAAAGCGCGGCTCTGTCTTCAGGTCCAGCAACGGCCGCGGGCGCGGCAAGTCGACCTCATAGCGCCCCACCAAATGACTCCGCGGGCCGGCCGAGAGCACCAGTACCTCGTCCGATAGCGCGATCGCTTCCTCCAGGTCATGCGTGATGAACAGCACGGTGGTGCCCGCCGCCCCCACCCAGTCCAGCAACTCCTGCTCCATGCGCAAACGCGTGTGGATGTCGAGCGCGGAGAATGGTTCGTCCATCAGCAACAGATCCGGCTGTACGGCCAGGCACTGCGCCAGTGCCACGCGCTTACGCATGCCACCGGAAAGCTCATGCGGGTAGCGTGTGGTGAACGCTTCCAGACCAACACGCCGCAGCCAGTCATGCGCGGCATCCGTCGCGCGGCCCCGCAGTTCCAAACCCAGCGCGGCGTTGTCCAGCACGCTTTTCCAGGGCAGCAGGGCATCCTGCTGGAACAGATAGGCCGCGCGCCGGTTGAGGCCCGCCAGGGGTTCACCAAATACTTCCACTCGGCCCGCGCTGGCCGACAATAGACCTGCCGCCACATTCAATACGGTGGATTTTCCGCAGCCGCTGGGCCCGACAATCGAGACAAACCGGCGTGGCTCCACCGTGAATGAAATGCCTTCAATGGCTTCATAGCCGGAGTCGTATCGCTTGCTGACGGAAGAGAACTGGAGGGCCGCGGGCACTTATGGATGAGTA
>JBIKMK010000611.1:0-3258 GCA_044359315.1 Bryobacteraceae bacterium
GATTAAGCCAACTCCGTTGAAGCCCTCCGGCGTGAAACCGCGCCGGGCCACGCCCTCAAAGATTGGCCCGCGCCGCGCCGCGGGGCCGCCGCGCCAAACCCAACCGTCGCCGGAACGCTACAAGCAAATACAGCAGGCGCTGATCGACAAGGGTTTTCTCGACGGCGAGCCCTCGGGACAGTGGGATCAACGTTCCATTGACGCACTGAAGAAGTTTGAGCTGTCGCAGCAGTTGAAGGATGACGGCAAGATCGATTCCATGGCCTTAATCGGCTTGGGGCTGGGGCCTAAGCGGACGCCTTTGCCGACGTCGCCCTTACCGGGTGCCCCGGTGCCACCGCCCGCCCCCCAGAACTAGTGTCGTGCGGCGAGCAGAACAACGATTATTGGAAGACGCTTTAGATCGCCCCGCAGAACTGCGCGGCATAATGTGGCGCAGGCTGTCAGCCTGCAGCGGGACTTCAGTCCCGCCCGGCTCAATCCCAACATGCGTTTTCCCGGAACGCTTGCTCGGGGCGGACTAAAGTCCGCCTGCAGGCTGAAAGCCTGCGCCACCACGTAACGTTCGGAACACTACACTAGTTCGGAGGCGGCTGATCTACTGATTTGGGGCCGCGTCCGATCTGATACTGGAACCCATTCATTGAGGAGAACTGCGTATGGTCATCGGTGTCCCCAAAGAGATTAAAGATCACGAAGCGCGCGTCGCGCTGGTGCCGGCTGGGGTGCGGGCCTTGCATCAGCATGGGCACCAGATTCTGGTCCAGGCAGGGGCCGGGT
Organism: Bryobacteraceae bacterium; assembly: GCA_044359315.1. Classification (GTDB taxonomy): domain Bacteria; phylum Acidobacteriota; class Terriglobia; order Bryobacterales; family Bryobacteraceae; genus JAPKYZ01. Next base: position 781 of record JBIKMK010000611.1, read on the forward strand.
TGGGTTCCTCGATTCGTGATCATGAGTACGAAGAGGCCGGAGCCACCATCATCGGCTCGGCGGCGGAGGTATGGGCCAAGGCCGACCTGGTGGCCAAGGTAAAGGAGCCGCAACCGTCGGAGTTTCAACACTTCCGGCCGGGCCTGATCCTGTTTACCTATCTCCACCTGGCACCGATCCCGGAGACCACCAAGGCGCTGCTCGACACCCGGGTGGCGGGGGTGGCCTATGAGACCATCCGTGAGGCCGACGGTTCGCTGCCCCTGCTGACGCCGATGAGCGAAGTGGCCGGGCGCATGGCCGTACAAGTGGGCGCGCAGTACCTGGAAGCACCCAATGGTGGCCGGGGGATCCTGCTGGGCGGCATCCCGGGCGTGGCTCCGGCGAAGGTGGTGATCCTGGGCGGCGGCATCGTGGGCCACAACTCCGCCAAGATCGCACATGGTATGGGTGCCGATGTGACGATCATTGACCGCAACCTGAACCGGCTGCGGGAGCTGGACGACATCTACAATGCGGGCGTCACGACGCTGGCTTCCAACGAATACACGATTCGTGAGTCCTTGCGCCATGCGGACCTGGTGATCGGGGCGGTGCTGATCCCCGGCGCCTCCGCGCCCCGGCTGGTGACGCGCGAGATGTTGAAGACGATGAAGCGCGGTTCGGTATTGGTGGATGTGGCCATCGACCAGGGGGGCTGTTTTGAGACCTCCCGCGCCACCACGCATTCCGAGCCGACTTACTATGTCGACGACGTGCTGCACTATTGCGTCTCCAACATGCCAGCGGCGGTGGCGCACACCTCGACGTTCGGGTTGACCAACGCGACGTTCCCGTATCTGCTGCAACTGGCCGAGAAGGGCTTGGCGAAGGCGTGCCACGGGTCCGCTGCAATTGCGGAGGGGGTCAATACGCTGGACGGGCACATCACTTATCCGGCGGTGGCGGAATCGCAGGGGCGCGCGTCTAAGCCTCTGAGCGAACTGCTCTAGGTGGTGGCGTGAGTGGGAGAGACCGCTCCGTTGCCGTCGCGGCTCGGTAGACGTTGCGACCGCTCCGTTGCCGTCGCGGCTCGGTAGGTTGTTGCGGTCGGGGCACTTTCCGTGTCCGTTCATCGCAAAAGGTGGGTCCGGTGAGGGCGCGCGCTATACTTTGACATAGGATGTTGCCCGTCCGGGCGATGTTCTTCATCAAGGAAAGAACCTCCGCTCTTGCTGTCTGTCAACCACGTCACGATGCGCTACGGCGCCCGCATCCTGTTTGAGGATGTCACCACTACTTTTCTATCCCGGCGCCGGTATGCCATTACCGGCCCCAACGGCGCGGGCAAATCGACGTTCGTCAAGATCCTGACCGGTGAACTGGACCCCACCGCGGGGCATGTGGTGCGCCCCAAAAAGATGGGCGTCTTGAAGCAGGATCAGTTTGCTTTCGACAGCTACCGTGTCATTGACACGGTGATCATGGGTAATGAGCCACTGTGGGCCGCGATGCAGGAGCGTGAGGCACTGTATGAGAAGGACCCGGCGGAACTGACCGACGATGACGGCATCCGGTTGGGCGAACTGGAAGGCATCGTCGGTGATGAGAACGGCTACACGGCCGAACCGGACGCGGCCATCTTGCTCGATGGGCTGGACATCCCCGAAGAGTTCCACGAGCGCAAGATGAGCGAGTTGCAGGGCGGCCAAAAGGTCCGCGTGCTGCTGGCCCAGGCACTGTTCGGCGACCCCAGCGTCATCATCCTGGACGAACCGACCAACAACCTGGACTTGGATTCGGTGCACTGGCTGCAGGAGTACCTGAAGGAGTATCAGGGCTGCTTGCTGGTGATCTCGCACGATCGCCACTTCCTGAATGAGGTGGCGACGCACTGCGCCGACATCGACTACCAGACGATCATCACCTACCCTGGTGGCTACGACGACATGGTGTTGGCCAAGACGCAGACCCGCGCCACGGTGGAAGCCTCCAATGCCCAGCGCGAAAAGAAGATCGCGCAGTTGAACGAATTTATCGCGCGCTTCGCGGCCGGTACGCGTTCCTCGCAAGTGGGTTCGCGCAAGAAGGAAGTGGAGCGGCTGCAAACGTCTGATCTAGCGCGCTCCAACATCGCACGCCCGTTCATCCGCTTCCAGATGAACCGCCCTTCCGGCCGCCACCCGATCGACATCAAGGGTCTCAATAAGGCCTACGACGGCGTGCCGGTACTGAAGAACTTTACGGCGGCGGTCTCACGCGGCGAAAAGATCGCGCTGATGGGGCGCAACGGGGCGGGTAAGACGACGATGCTGAAGTCGCTGGTGCGGATCGCCCCCGGTGTGGACGAAGCCACGGAGCGAGCGTTCACAATCGATGGCGGCGAAGTGACTTGGGGTCACGAAGTCTCGGTGGGCTACTTTGCCCAGGACCACAAGGATTCGATTACGCCGGGCGTGACGTTGCTCGATTGGCTGCATGAGTTTGACCCGCAGGCCT
>JBIKMK010000612.1:0-3254 GCA_044359315.1 Bryobacteraceae bacterium
CGCAATCCCTGTTCGCTTACTTCAAGCAGTTGTTCGCGCAGGTCACGAACCCGCCCATTGATTCGATCCGCGAAGACATGGTGATGTCGCTGACCAGCTACATCGGCAATGAACGCAACGTGCTGGAAGAGTCAGCTGAACATTGCCACACGCTGAAGCTGGAACACCCGATCCTCACTAACCGGGATCTCGAAAAGATCCGCCGCGTGTCCAAGGGTGACTTCCTGGCCATGACGCTGCCCGCGCTCTACATGGTGGATGGCGGCCAGAAGGAGCTGGAACGGGCGCTGAACGGCCTCTGCAAGCGGGCATCGCTGGCCATCAAGGATGGCTATTCGCTGCTGATTCTGTCGGATCGCGGCGTGGACTTTGAGTCTGCCCCGATTCCGTCGCTGCTGGCCCTGACCGCTGTCCACAACCACTTGGTGCGTGAAGGGACGCGCTCCCAGGTGGCGCTGGTGGTGGAATCCGGCGAGCCGCGCGAGGTGATGCACTTCTGCCTGCTGATCGGCTACGGTGCCAGCGCAGTGAACCCTTATCTGGCCATTGAGACGCTGGAAGATCTTTCGAACAAGGGTTTGGTAGGCCTGCCGTTTGAGAAGGCCTTGAAGAATTACAAGAAGGCGATCGGCAAAGGACTGCTGAAGGTCTTCTCGAAGATGGGTATTTCGACGCTGCAAAGCTACCGCGGCGCCCAGGTGTTTGAAGCCATCGGCCTGCAGCAGGAGATGGTGGACAAGTACTTCACCGGCACCACGTCACGCATCAACGGCATTGGTCTCGAAGTGCTGGCGCGTGAGGCGCAGATGAAGCACGATTACGCCTTCCAGCCACTGCGCGAAGGCGAAACGGAGCTCGACGCCGGTGGTAACTACCACTACCGCGCGCGCGGCGAATATCACCTGATCAACCCCTCGACGGTGGCCACGCTGCAGCATGCGGTGAACAACAATAACTTCGCCACCTTTGAAGAGTACGCGCATCTGATTGACGATCAGAATAAGCAGCTCTGCACGCTGCGCGGCTTGATGGACTTTAAGTTCGCCGCGCAACCGGTGGCGCTGGAAGATGTGGAACCAGCCAGCGAAATCGTCAAGCGCTTCGCCACGGGAGCGATGAGCTTCGGCTCGATCTCCAAAGAAGCCCACGAGACGCTGGCCATTGCGATGAACCGCATCGGCGGCCGCTCCAACACGGGCGAAGGCGGTGAGGACGAAGAACGCTTCATCCCGCTGGCCAATGGCGATTCGAAGAAGTCGAAGGTGAAGCAGGTGGCCAGCGGCCGCTTTGGCGTCACCACCAACTATCTGGTCAACGCCGAGGAGTTGCAGATCAAGATCGCCCAGGGGGCAAAGCCCGGCGAGGGCGGTCAACTGCCCGGACACAAGGTGGATCAAGTGATCGCCCGCGTGCGTTTCTCGACGCCGGGTGTCGGCCTGATCTCGCCGCCGCCGCACCACGACATCTACTCCATCGAAGATCTGGCGCAGCTGATCTACGACTTAAAGAACGCCAATCCCAAGGCGCGCATTTCGGTGAAGTTGGTGAGCGAAGTGGGCGTGGGCACAGTGGCCGCAGGTGTGGCGAAGGCGCACGCCGACGTGGTGCTGATCTCGGGCGACACGGGCGGCACGGGTGCCTCGCCACTCACCTCGATCAAGTATGCGGGCTCCCCCTGGGAGTTGGGTTTGGCCGAAACGCAACAGACGCTGGTGCTGAACGACCTCCGTTCTCGCGTGAAGGTGCAGACCGACGGCAAGTTGCAGACCGGTCGCGATGTGGTGGTGGGTGCGCTGCTGGGGGCCGAAGAGTTCGGCTTCTCGACGGCACCGCTGGTGGCGCTGGGCTGCATCATGATGCGCAAGTGCCACTTGAACACGTGTCCAGTGGGCATCGCCACGCAGGACCCGGCGCTGCGGGCCAAGTTCCACGGTCAACCCGAGCACGTCATCAACTTCTTCTTCTTCATCGCCGAACAAGTGCGGCAGTTGATGGCGAAGCTGGGCTTCAAGAACTTTGACGACATGGTGGGCCGCGTCGACAAGCTGGAGATGCGCAAGGCCATTGAACACTGGAAGGCCAGTGGGCTGGACCTTTCGGCCATTCTCGAAAACCCGCGGGTCCCCGCCTCGGTGGGCCGCCGCTGCCTGATCGAGCAGGACCACGGCTTAAGCGGCGCGCTCGACCATCGGTTGATCCGCAAAGCGCAGGCCGCACTTGATTCCGGCGAACGCGTCGAAGGCCGGTTTGAGATCAAGAACGTGCACCGCACGGTGGGCGCGATGCTGTCGGGCGAGATCGCCCAGCGCTATGGGTCAGAGGGGTTGGCCGATGACACCATCCGCTTCAGCTTCCTGGGCTCGGCAGGACAGAGCTTTGGGGCGTTCCTCTCGCGCGGCGTCACGCTGATGCTGGAAGGCGACGCCAACGACTATGTCGGCAAGGGCTTGTCGGGTGGCAAGGTAGTGGTCTACCCGCCCAAGGGCGCGACGTTCTCACCGGAGAAGAACATCCTGGTGGGCAACGTGGTGCTCTATGGCGCGACATCGGGCGAGGCGTACTTTAATGGCCGCGCCGGCGAGCGCTTCTGCGTCCGCAACTCCGGCGCCACGGCAGTCGTCGAAGGCGTGGGCGACCACGGCTGCGAGTATATGACCAAGGGCGTGGCGCTGATCCTGGGTGAGACGGGGCGCAACTTCGCGGCCGGTATGTCGGGTGGCGTGGCCTACGTGCTGGACGAGGTGGGCGAGTTCGCCGCGACGCACTGCAATCAATCCAGTGTCGACCTGGACCCGCTGGATGCTTCCGATGAACAGTTGATCCGCGAGTTGATCACCAAACACGTGATCGAAACCGGATCGCCGCGCGGCGCGTGGATCCTGACCGAGTGGAGCAGGCTGGCGCCCAAGTTCTGGAAAGTGTTCCCGCACGACATGAAGCGCGTGCTGGGCTTGACGCGCAATGCGGATAAAGTAGCGGCCTAAAAAAGGCCGCGCCGTTCGAGACTACCGCGAGAGAAAACCGATGGGAAAGATTACAGGCTTTAAGGAATACGAGCGCGAGACCGCGCCGCGCCGCCCGGTGGCGGAACGCATCAACGACTGGTTCGAGGTCTACCAGCCCTTCCCCGAAGAGCGCGTCCAGACCCAGGCCGCCCGCTGCATGGATTGCGGCGTGCCGTTCTGCCACACCGGCCAGGGCACCGTGGGCTGTCCGGTGAACAACCTGATTCCGGACTGGAATGACATGGTCTA
>JBIKMK010000613.1:0-3251 GCA_044359315.1 Bryobacteraceae bacterium
ACTAGGCCGACGATGAGGAAGGTGCGTCGAAACAGCATGTTCTCAATTCTACCTAGCGCCGCAGCTCGCCCCAACAAAGTGGCGAGTTTGGGAACATTCCTTGGGGCGGCCTCGTTTAGCCCGGTTGATGACTCTTGCATTCTCGAACGCCGCTTTGCGGTCCGCGGCGGGCTTCTGGGCCGTGGTGGCCGCCGCGGGACAACTGATGTTTGCTTTCTACGTGACCAGCTTCTACGGGCGGCACGCGGTGGCCGGCAACTATAGCGGTTGGAACAAGGTGATGCCGCACGGCTATGTGGCGGGCGATGGGGTGGGCAACTTTGCGGTGGGGCTCCATTTGGCGCTGGCGGTCAGCATCATCCTGGCCGGGTTTCTGCAACTGATCCCGGCGCTGCGCCAGCGATTTCCACAGGTGCATCGCTGGACCGGGCGGGTCTATGTTGCCGTGGCGTTGCTGATCAGCCTTGATGGGCTGTTTATGGTGTGGACGCGCGGGGCGGTGGGAGGTATGACGCAGCATTTGAGCATCAGCTTGAATGCGCTGGTGATCATGGGTTGTGCCGTGATGGCGCTGCGCTATGCCCGGGCGCGGCGCTTTGCCGAGCATCGCCGATGGGCGTTGCGGTTGTTTCTGGTTTCAGGCGGGGTGTGGTTCTTCCGCGTGGGGCTGATGCTGTGGCTGATCATCCATCGGGCTCCGGTGGGGTTTGATCCAAAGACGTTCCAAGGGCCATTTCTGACGTTTCTGGGGTTGGCGCAGTTTCTGCTGCCGCTGGCGGTGCTGGAACTCTATCTGCGGGCGGAGCGCAGCAGCCCGTTGGGACGCTTGGCCATGGCGGGCGGGTTGGTGGTGCTGACGCTGGCCATGGGGGCGGGGATCGGCGCGGCCACCGTTGGCATGTGGCTGCCGCGTTTGTAATCGGACAGCTTCAGCCCCGCGCCCGGCGCGATAAAATCAAGGCATGAGTGAGCAAGACAACCATCCGCAGGTTCCGCCCGCCAGTTTCGACTTTCTCGTCGCCTCGTTGCAGTTTCAGGCACAGGTAGCCATGGGTGCGATTTCGTTGGGTGAAGACAGCAAGGATCAGGTGGATCTGGATGCCGCGCGGCATTTCATCGATCTGCTGGCGATGCTGGAGGAGAAAACCAAGGGCAACCTGACTTTGGAAGAAGGCCTCCACCTGAACAATGGGTTGACTGAACTGCGCTTCCGGTTTGTGCAAGCCGCGGGCGACGCCGCCAAGTCCAAGATCGTCACGGCCTAGGTGGAGAAGAGTTCTATTCGCATTGAGGTGCTGGGCTCCGGCACCAGCATGGGCGTGCCCACGATCGGCTGCGAATGTCCGGTCTGCACCTCGGCTGACCCCCGTGACCAGCGGTTGCGCCCGTCGGTGCTGTTGCGCTACAACGGCCGCAACGTGCTGATCGACTGCGGGCCGGACTTCCGGCAGCAGTGCCTGCGCGCCCGGATGACGCGCCTGGACGCGATCATCTTTACTCACGCGCACGCGGACCACATTATGGGCCTGGATGACGTGCGGCCGTTCAACTTCCGGCAAAAGCAGGTGATGCCGGTGTATGGGTCGCGCGAGACGGTGGGCACCATCCGGCAGGTGTTCCGCTACATCTTTGAGACGCTGCACACGCAATCGACACTGCCCCGGATTGAGACGCATGTGCTGGATGGTGAGCCGTTTGATCTTTTTGGTCTGGAGTTTACGCCCATTCCGGTGAAACATGGCCGGGCGGATGGCTTCGGGTATCGCTTTGGGTCCGCCGCTTACCTGACCGATCACAGCTTCATTCCGGACAGCTCCCTGGCTCTGCTGGAAGGCTTGGATGTGCTGTTTCTTGATGCGCTACGCCACCGCGATCACCCGACGCATTCCACGGTCAAACAGTCTCTGGAAACCGTGTCGCTGGTGAAGCCGCGCCGGGCCTACTTTACGCATATCAGCCACGAATTGCGCCATGAAGAAGATGAGCCGAAGCTGCCCTCACAGGTGGCCATGGCGTACGACGGTCTCACGATTGACGTCCCCGCGCGGGCGCCGGTCCGCGTCTATGGCAACGGGCAAGGGCATGAAGGACAGGATCGAATTGGCCCCTGTGCCGTGACGATCGGCAATTTTGACGGCGTGCATCGTGGTCATCGCGAGTTGATCCGCCTGGTGGCGGATCGGGCAGCGTTTGAGGGACTGCATGCCGCAGCGTTGACGTTTGACCCTCACCCGACGCGGCTGGTGGCTCCGGAGCGGGCCCCGCGGCTGCTTTCATCGCTGGAAGACCGGTGCCGGATGATGGGCAGCGAAGGTGTTGATCGCGTCCTCGTGCTGCCATTTGATCGCACGGTGGCCGGCTATTCTCCCGAAGAGTTTGTGCGGCGCGTCCTGCTGGAGAGGTTGGGGGCGCGCGTGGTGATCGTGGGCGAGGACTTCCGCTTTGGCCACAAGCAGGCGGGCGATGTCGCCGTGCTGGAACAGTTGGGCCGCCAATTCGGCTTCAAGGTGGAGGCGATCCGCAAGGTGGATTGCCACCATCAGCACATCTCCTCCACGCTGATCCGGCGGCATCTCTACAATGGTGATGTCTCGGCGGCGGCGCAGTCGCTGGGCAGGCCCTATGCGGTGGAAGGCGATGTGGTCAGCGGGCAGGGAATCGGCAAGCGGGAAACTGTGCCCACGCTGAACATGGCCTGGACGGCCGAGATCATCCCGGCCAGCGGAGTCTACGTGACGCGAACGCGCGAAGTGAGCTCGACGCGCGAATGGCCATCGGTGACTAACATCGGCTTCCGGCCGACGTTTAACGGGGAAGGTCTGACCATCGAAACGTTTCTGCTGGCTCCGCTGACGGGGCCGACGCCGCGGCGTATTGAGGTGGAGTTTCTGCACCGGCTGCGGGAAGAGCGCCGGTTCCCTGATCCGGCCGCGCTGAAGGCGCAGATCCTGCACGATGTCGGCCGGGCGCAAGCCTACCACCGGAGAGCCGCCCGGTGGCTCCGGCCGCTGGCCTAGCACGGCGCAACATAAGCACACTGCAACCGGCACGTGATGGGGCGGTTTCGCTAAACTGGGAGTGAAATGTCTCTCACCCCCGGTAAAATTGCTCATCTCAATAAGCTGTCCAACCCGGCCGGCGTCATCGCCGCCGCCGCCATGGATCAACGTGGCAGCTTGAAGAAATCAATCGCCACGGCCAAAGGCGTGGACCAGTCGGCGGTCACCGACGAAATGATGGCGGAGTTCAAG
>JBIKMK010000060.1:0-11485 GCA_044359315.1 Bryobacteraceae bacterium
TGATCAACACCTTGCGGTTGAGCACGTCCAGACTGCCGCCGAACCGTTGCTGCCAGTAGCCGTGGCTGAGCACGACCACCGGATGCCCGCCCGGCGTCTTTTCTTCGTCCATCGAAATCAGACGCCCGGCCAGTGGCCGGATGCCCAGCACTTGAAAATAGCTGCCGGTGACGATGTCACCGCGGACACGCTCCGTCACGCCACCTTCGGTGACGCTGAAAGGTGTCAGAAAGTGGCCCATCACGCCGGAGAGCGATTTTGATTGCTGTTGTAGTGCCTGGTACATGCCAAATGACCAAGCCTTGTCGTTCACCGACATGCCCATGGTGGGGCCTTCGTGGTCCAACTGGATCAGTTCCTGTGGCCGTTCCACGGGCAATTGGCGCAGCAGTGCCTGGTTCAGAATGGAAAAGATCGCGGTGTTGGCCCCAATACCCAAAGCCAGCGAGGCCACCGCCACCAGCAGAAACAACGGGCTCCGGCGGAGCGTGCGAACGGCGTAGATCAAGTCTTGCAGCATGGCCTGAAACGTGGCACGCGGGACGCCACGTCTAACCTTATGATTTCACGTGGACCTTGGGTCGTGATCAGTGCTATTGCGGGATCGACTGTCCCGTAGGCGAACAGTTGTGGCTTACGCCCAGAGTGTAGAAATTCTCTTCAAACAAGAACATCCTGGCTGACAAGAAGATCGTGTCTGGGAGTATACTGAAGGCGAAAGGCGAAACATGAATCCGACACTGAAGTTTGGCGGGCTGATTGTAGTGGTTTTGGCGACGCTCGGTTGGCTGGCGGTGGGTGGGATTGGTGAGGCCAAGGCCTACTACAAAACCATCCCGGAAGTGCGGGCGATGGGCGACAATGCGGCCAAGGCTCGGCTGCGCGTGGCGGGCGATGTAAAGCAGGGGTCGATCAAGCACGTCGGCAAGGAAGTGCACTTCACGATGATCCAGGAAAACCAGACCATGAACGTGGTCTACAACGGATCGGAGCCTTTGCCGGATACGTTCCGCGATGGCTCGCAGGCCCTGGCCGATGGCCGTTTGCAGGCCGATGGCACTTTTCACGCGAGCAAGATCCAGGCCAAATGTGCCTCGAAGTATGAAGCCAAGCCGGGCGGTGGCAAGCCGGCCGACGCCAGCTATGGCCCCAAGCGCGTCAGCTAAACCATTTTCGAACCCGGACACTTAAGGAACCATGGAAAATCTCGGCGCGCTCGCACTTGTCTTGGCCTTCTGTTTCGCTGTTTATGCCTTTCTGGGCTCGGTCGTCGGAGCTTGGAAGGATAAACCGTTTTTGATTCTGAGCGGCCAGCGGGCGGTCTACGCCGGCTGGGGCTTGGTGACGCTGGCTTCGGCCTTGTTGCTGAACGCGCTGTTGACCAGTGACTTCCGCTTTGCCTATGTCGCCGCGCATTCCAACCGCGAGATGTCGAACAACTTTAAGTTCGCCGCGTGGTGGGGAGGGCAGGAAGGGTCGCTGCTGTTTTGGAGCTGGATTCTGGCCACTTACTCCGCGGTGGTGGTGTTCAACAGCAAGAACAAGCTGCGCAACATCATGCCGTACGTGGTGGCGACGATGGCCGTCACGCAGATCTTCTTCCTGATCCTGAACGCCTTTGTGGTCAGCCCGTTCCAGATGCTCGCCGTCGGCAAGGGCATCACGTCGGTGCCGGATGGCCAGGGCTTGAACCCGCTGCTGCAATATTGGGCGATGCAGATCCACCCGCCGATGCTCTACCTGGGCTATGTCGGCTTTGTGGTGCCGTTCGCGTTTGCGTTGGGCTCGCTGATTGTGAAGCAACCCGGCGATGCCTGGATCCACACGACGCGGCGCTGGACGCTGGTGACCTGGATGTTCCAGACCTGCGGCATCGTGCTGGGAGCCGGTTGGGCTTACGCGGTGCTGGGTTGGGGCGGCTACTGGGGCTGGGACCCGGTGGAGAACGCTTCCCTGCTGCCCTGGATCACCGGCACGGCATTTCTGCATTCGGTGATGATGCAGGAGAAGAAGGGCATGATGAAGGTGTGGAACATCGTGCTGATCTCAGCCACGTTCCTGCTGTGCATCCTGGGCACTTCTTTGACCCGCACGGGCCTGGTGTCAAGCGTCCATGCTTTTGCACAGTCGCCGATTGGCCCGTACTTTGCAGTCTTCCTGGCCCTGGGCGTCGGCTTTACCACCTGGATCATCCTGGCGCGGCTGGACTATCTGAAGAGCGAATCGCAGCTGGAAAGTGTGATGTCGCGTGAATCGAGCTTCCTGTTCAACAACCTGTTTCTGCTGGCCAGCTGCTTTGCGATCCTGTGGGGCACGCTGTTCCCGGTGATCTCCGAATATGCCACCGGTGAGAAAGTCTCTGTCGATGCGCCGTTCTTCAACCGGGTGAACATTCCGATTGGCCTGGTGCTGCTGTTGTTGACCGGCGTGGGTCCGCTGATCGCCTGGCGCCGCAGTTCGCTGGACCAGCTCCGCCGCAACTTCCTGTGGCCCACCGTGGCGATGGTGGTTACCATTGCCGCGCTGGCGTTGAGCGGCATGCACCACATCTATGCCTTGATGTCGTTTGGCCTGTGTGTGTTTGTCACCTGGACGATCGTGAGTGAGTTCTTCAAGGGCACGGCTTCAATTCGGGCCAAGGACGGCCTGGCTTGGCCGCAAGCCTTTATGGAGCTGACCCACCGCAACACGCGGCGCTACGGTGGCTACATCGTTCACATGGGTATTGTGGCCATGTTTATCGGCTTCACTGGCGCGGCGTTTAACCAGGACACGACGGTGGAAGTGGCGATTGGCGAGAAGTTCAAGATCGGCCACTACGAGATTCTGGTGAAAGAGTTGAAGGACGGCGACCTGCCGAACTACATCTGGCAGCACGCGAAACTGGCCGTTTGGAAGAATGGCGAGTTTCTGGGTGAGATGGAGCCGGAGCGGCGTCTCTACAAGGCCAGCCGCCAGCCGGCCAGCGAAGTCAAGATTCGCCGCCGCCTGAACGAAGATCTCTACATCAACTTCGCCTCGACCAGCGAGGATTCAAAGAAGGCCGTCATCCAGGCCTATATCTTCCCGCTGGTCACCTGGATCTGGGCCGGCTTCTGGGTGGTGCTGATCGGCACCTGGGTCTGCCTGGTCCCCTCGAAAGTGAAGCGCGAGTTCCCGAAGACGGAAGTTGTCGGCATCGCGACCAAAGACAATGTACCGGTTTAAGCGTTTTCTCCCATTGGTGCTGGTGGCCTGGGTGCTGGGCGCGCAGAACGCGTCCATGATGATCAACCCGGACGTCCGGCGCGTCGGCACCAAGCTGGCTTGCCTATGCGGCAGCTGCAAGAACACGGTGGGCGATTGTCAGATGATCGGCTGCGGCTACTCGTCGCCCGCGCGCACGGAGATCGTCAATCTGGTTTCGTTGGGTGCCAGCGATGAGAACGTGATCGCCAAGTTTGTGCAGCGGGAAGGCATTAAGGCACTGGCGGTGCCGCCGTCTTCCGGCTTCAACTTATCGATCTGGATCATGCCGATCGTGATGTTGATGCTGGGCCTGTATGCGATCTTCGTCTACATCCAGCGCTACCGCCGCCCGGCCCCCGCTCCCGTTACTGTCGCGCATCGCTTCCATGAGATTGCCGCGAAGGATCTGGATGGCCTTGAATAGATGTTGCTGATTGCCGTTGCTGTTACCGTTACTTTGGCCGTGTTGGTGATGACGCTGGCCATTCGCGATAAGGATCTGCCGCCGGTGGAGCCATTGTCGCCCTTCATCCACCTGGATGAGCGCAAAGCCCGGATCTATGAGAACCTGCGCGACCTGCAGTTCGAGTTGCGCCTGGGCAAGCTGTCGGATGAAGATTATGCTGCATCCAAGAAGGCGCTGCAGCAGGAGCTGGCCCAGGTGCTGGCGGAAACCGAAGCGATGAAGGCCTCGCTCCAGAAGAAAACCGCATGAAACGCCTCGCACTCAGCGCCGTAACGATCCTGCTGGCCGGCACCGCAGCCCTGGCGCAAACGAAAGTCACGCAGCACATGATGCTGTATGAGCCGACGGGCACTGACATCAACGTGGCGGAAACGCTGATCATTGAAGGCTCAGGCAAGGTGCAGATTGTGCTGCCCGCGGATGCCGAAGTCAAGACTACGCGCGGCGGCGAAGTTAAAAAGTCCGCCAAGCCAGGCATTTGGGACGTCACGGTGAAAGCCGAAGGTCCGGAGACACGCGTGGACGTCAACTGGACGATGCCGTTCATCACGCCGGAAGACATCTCGGGCCGCATTCTCCATGGGGGCGGGCCCGTGCGGATGGTGTTTCCGAAGGGCGTTAAGGTGACCGGAGCCGCGCTGGAGCCCAACGGCACTGAACCCACGACGCTGGCCTCGATCTTCACGCTGAAAGGCGCGGCCTACAAGATCTCGCTGGATGGTGCGGGCACGTTGCGGGCGGAGCGGCCGGCAGAAGCGGAAGCTCCGGCGGAAGGCCCCACGATCCAGCAGATTCTGCCGCGCTTTTATGACCGGCTCTACTGGGTACTCGGCTTGACCTTTGCCATCCTGGCGGCGGGCTTCATTCTCAACTACCGGGCGCAGCCCAAGGGCTGATGGACAGCGCGGCGATGCTGAGTGCGCAAGGTGTGTGGCGCTACTTTGGCGACTTCCCCGCCCTGCGTGACATTACCTTTGAGATTGAACCCGGCGCCTGCGTCGCACTGCTGGGTCATAATGGCGCGGGTAAGACCACGCTGCTGAAGCTGCTGGCGCGCCTGGCCGCTCCGCAGAAGGGCACCATTGCTGCCCCGCCACTGACTGAAACCGGTTATCTGGGCCACGGGCTGGGCCTCTATGAAGATCTCTCCGCCATCGAGAACCTCCGCTTCTGGGGCGAGTTGCACGGTGCCGCGGAGGAGGCGTCCGGCCAGTGGCTGAAGCGGGTGGAACTGGATCATGTGGCCACCGCCCCGGTCCGCCAATTCTCGCGCGGCATGCGGCAACGGGTGGCGCTGGGCCGAGCCTTCCAGCACTTCCCGAAGCTGCTGGTGCTGGATGAGCCGTTTACGGGCCTGGATGAGCGTTCAGTGAAGCTGCTGCAGGAAGTGCTGCGCGAAGCGCTGGAGCGCGGCTCCACCATCGTGCTGTCGAGCCACCAGATTCCCGAAGTGATGGCGCTGGCGACGCGGACCTTGAAGCTGGACCGGGGGCGCCTCGTATGATCGCCGCCGCCTGGCAGATCGCCCGCAAGGACCTGCGGCAGGAACTGCGCAGCAAGGAGTCTCTGAACGCGGCACTGTCGCTGACCGTGGTGCTGCTGATCCTGTTCAGCTTCGCCTTTGACCCGGCGGCCGAAGATTCCAAGCAATGGTCCGGCGGCCTGCTGTGGCTGGTCTACAGCTTCGCCGGGGCCTTGATCGTCAACCGGAGCTTTGCGCGGGAGCTGATGAACGATTGCCTGGAAGCGTTGCGCGCTTCGCCCGTGCCGTCGAGCGCTTTGTTTTTGGGCAAAGCCGTCGCCTGCTTTCTGATCCTGATGGGTGTCGAACTGACCGCGCTGCCGGCGTTCTGCATCTTTTATGACGTCTCACTGCTGGGCGCGCCGCTGATGTTTATCGCGACACTGGCGTTGACCACCTGGGCGGTGACGGTGCTGGGCACGATGTTCAGCGCGCTGACGGTGAACCTGCATATGCGGGAGCTGATGCTGCCGGTGCTGGTCTATCCGATGCTGATTCCGCCGCTGGTGGCGGCGATTGAGCTGACGCGCAGTGTGATCACCGGCGAACCGGCCCCGGAGATCTGGTTCCGGCTCCTGATCGGCTTTGATATCATTTTCACGGCCTTGGCGGTGGCCTTGGCCGAGGTGGTTTTGACCGACTGACCTTCCAACATTCTCATGCGCGAAAAACTACTCTACGGGCTTGGTTTGGCGGCCATCCTTTATCTGGTCCGCAATCTTTATGTGATCTTCCTGGTGCTGCCGGATGAGATGGCGCAGGGTGCGATTTATCGCGTCTTCTACTTCCATCTGCCGGGCTACTTTACGGCGGCGCTCTGCTACCTGCTGGCCGGTATCTTTAGCGCGATGTACCTGATCACGCGGAAGTGGAAGTGGGATTCACTCGCCGCGGCCATTACGGAAGTGGGCCTGCCGTTTGCCGCCATGAACCTGATCACCGGCATGATCTGGGGCCGGATTATTTGGGGCATCTGGTGGACCTGGGACCCGCGCCTGACTTCGGCGCTGATTTCGGCGTTGATCTACGCCGGGTACCTGATGCTGCGCCAGGCGATTCCGGATCCGACCGAGCGGGCAAAGAATTCCGCGGTGATGGCCATTTTCGCCTTTGCCAGCGTCATCTTCACGTACAAGTCGAACGAGTGGTTCCGCACGCAGCATCCGGGCCCGGTGCTCTCCATCCGTACCGGTGGCGGCACGATTGACCCGCAGATGGAATGGATGCTGGCCCACAACTTGCTTGCCCTGCTGTTGCTGGCGGGGCTGTTGCTGGCCATCCGCTGGCGGCAGGAAGAACGTCAACGCGAGATCGAATCGTTGCGCCGGGAGGCATTGTCGTTTTCATGATCGAAGCACGCAATTTTACCTACATGTTTTACGGCTTCGCCGCCGCCTGGACCGTGATCGTGATCTATGTGATCACGTTGGTCAGCCGCGAGAAGAAGCTCGGGCAGGAAGTGGCGACGCTGAAGAAGTTGATCGCCGAGAAGGAACAGTCGCGCTAGTCCGCTGACTTGAAGAGGAGAACGCATACCATGAACCGTAGAGATCTCATCAAAGGTACCGTCGCCGCTGGAGCGGCCGTCGGATTGGGCGCGCGCCAAGCCGCGGCTCAGGAGAAGGTCGCCCGGGCGACGCGCGCCACACCTTCGCCCAAGATCAAGGACGTGCAGGTGATCGCCACTGCGCCAGCCGGGCTGCGGCTGGCCGTCGTGAAGATCGTCACCGATCAGGATGGCCTGTATGGCTATGGCTGCGCCACCTTCACCCAGCGTGCGGATCTGGTGGTGGCGGCGGTCGAGAAGTACCTGAAGCCTTTCCTGATTGGCATGAACGCCGACCGGATCGACGACATCTGGCAGGCCTGCTACAACTCTTCCTACTGGCGCAATTCGGGCGTTTTGAACAATGCCATCTCGGGCGTCGATCAAGCGTTGTGGGACATCAAGGGCCGTCAGGCGGGCATGCCGGTCTATCAACTGCTGGGCGGCAAGTGCCGGGAAGCGGCCGACTGCTACGGCCACGCGGGTGGCATGGAGATCCCGGAGATCATCGACAGCGCCAAGAAGTTTATGGACCAGGGCTTCCGCCACATCCGTATCCAGTTCGGCTTGCCCGGCCAGGCGGCCTATGGGTCGCGCGCCGGGGCCAACTACAACCAGTTGATGGCGGGACTGAAGGGCGGCCAGGTGCCGGCCCTGCATTCGAAGCCGGTGTTCAGCCCGAACGACTACGTCCGCAAGGCCCTGAAAGTGTTCGATGCAGCGCGCACGCAACTGGGCGACGAAGTGGAGTTGCTGCACGACGTGCATGAGCGCATCTCGCCGATCCAGGCCATTCAATTGGCCAAGGACATGGAGCGGTTCAAGCTGTTCTTCCTGGAAGACCCGTTGAGCCCGGAAGACATCGCCTACTTCCGCCACATCCGCCAGCAGTGCGCCACGCCCATCGCCATGGGTGAGCTGTTCAATTCACCGCACGAATGGACCCCGTTGGTGCATGAGCGGTTGATCGACTACATGCGGGTTCACGTCAGCCAGATGGGCGGCCTGACGCCGTGCCGCAAGATGGCCGCCGTGTGCGAAGTGTATGGGGTCCGCACGGCCTGGCATGGGCCCGGCGACGTCTCACCGATTGGCCACGCGGCCAACGTGGCGCTGGACCTGGCTTGCTATAACTTCGGTGTCCAGGAATGGTCCGGCTTTAACGAACGGGTGCAGGAAGTCTTTTCGGGCTGCCCGACGCTGAAAGATGGCTACGCCTACGCCAATGAGGCTCCGGGCTGGGGCATCGAGATCAATGAGGCGGCAGCGAAGAAGTATCCGTTCGGCTACGGTGAGCAAGGCGAACGGGGCAAGTTGAACGGCGGTTGGGGTGAGGTGCGCAAAAAAGACGGCACCCTCATCAAGCAATAGCGCCTGCCGGAAAATATTTTTTGAAAACTTGAAACGCTACCCAGCTCCTCGTTCACAACTGTAACGGAGGAGCTGGATTGTGTTGGAGCACACTATCCAGTGCGCCGCCGAGGGTTGGTTGATGGTCCGCCCATCACACCGGCCCCCGGCGGCGGGCACTTCCGGGGTTCACTTGCGTGGAGTCAACTTCCGGGGCTCTCCCGGCAGTCCCGTGCGGCTAAAATAGAAGCATGCGCCGACGCGAGTTCCTGTTCGCCGCTGGTGCCCTCACCGGTTGCAAGTTTGGACCACCCAAGTTTGAGCTGGTCACCAACGAGTTCGTTTACACGACGCTCGCCTTTTCCCCCGTCACCGCCACGGCGCACGGTTATCACCGGCACGCCGGGACGTCGCTGGATGAGCAGATTGACGACTGGAGCGAATCGGCGCTGGCCCGCCGCCGCAAGTGGTACCGCGAGTTCCGGGACGGTATCGCCGGCACCAAAACGGAACGGCTGACGCCGGAAGACCGGGCCGATTTCGACCTGATTGCGGCCCAGATCACCCGCGCCCTGGATGAGCTGGATGGCGTGCAGACCTACAAGCATTCGCCGCAAATGTATGTCGCTCTGGCGGAGCGCGCGCTGGTCACGGCCCAGACCTGGACGGACGCCCCGGAGGAGTTGCGGGCCTTCCACACGATCCGGCGGCTGGAGCTCTACCCGAAGCTGTTTGAGCATGCCCGCAAGAACCTGGTGGACGCCTGGGCACCGGTAGACATCACCAGCGCGCTGGGTGGCGTGGAACAAGCGCGCGCCAAGCTTCCCGCGGCACTGCGGCCCAAGGGCGACGTGGCCGGGCTGGCGGCGACGGCGTCACTGAAAAGTTTCGCGGAGTTTGCCGCAACCCTGCCCGGCAGCGCGCCTCCGGCGACACCCATGCCCCCGGAGGCCGCCGCCGTGCTGGCGGTGATTGGACCACGTCTGGATGAACGCGCCAAGCCACCAGCACCGGCCTCACGGGCGGAATTGGAGCAGTTTCTCCGGGCCCGCGCTGTTCTGCCCCTTCCGCAGCCGCTGCCCTCCGGGGCGACGCCGACGGACGTGCTGGCCGCCATCACCACCGATCTGCCGGGCGAGCGTCTGCAAGCGCATTTTGCCGATCAGTTGCAGCCCGGGGGACGGCATCTGCTGCGGACGCTCTATTCGCCGATCGCTTCGCGGGTTGGCTGGGGTGAATACGCGCTGCACTTGATGGTGGAAGAAGGTTTCCGCCGCGCCGACCCGGCCTTTGAGCAGGCCCAGCTGCGGCACTTGGCCGAGACCTGCCGAGAACGTCCACACGTCTTTGCGGGATGGCGCGACTACCTGCGGATTCGAGAGGCCTATCGCACCTCGCGCGGGCGGGGCTTTCTGCTATCTGAGTTCCATGGGCGATTGTTGACCGCCGGGCCGCTGCCGGCGGAAACGATGTGCCGTCTGCTGACCGGCAACGCTACCCTGCCCGGCTTCGACGCCGCCGCGTCATTGCCAATCCCACCACAGTCGCAATAATGCGCCAGCCCGCGCGCAGGCTGGACCGCCAGTTGCCCGAGACCTTCTCTTCGCCCGCTTGACGGACGCCACAGGCCACCGGGAGTTCCACCACCCGCAGACCTTCCTCAATGGCGCGGACCTGCATCTCGATGGTCCAGCCCCAGGCCCGCTCCTGAAGATCCAGTTGCCGCAGAGACGCCGTGCGGATGGCGCGGAAGGGGCCCAAATCCTGGTACCGGACGCCGTAGAACCACCGCACCAGAGTGACGGCCAACTGATTGCCCCACTGCTGGTGAGGCCGCAAGCCGGAGGTTCGCGCGCCGATCACCAGGTCCGCCGTTCCGGCCTGGATGGGGGCCGTCAACCGCACCGCCTCCGCGGCATCTTCACTGCCGTCGGCTTGCAGGAACACCATGACCGGACTTTGGACCCCGGCTAAGGCCGCCAGGCACGCCGCGCCGTAGCCTTTCTCCGGGCTGATCACCACCCGCGCCCCGGCGGAGCGGGCCCGTTCGGCGGTCTGGTCCGTCGTGCCATTGACGGCCACAATCACCTCGCTGAAGATCCCACGCGGCAAGCCCCGGACGGTTGATTCAATCACCGCCTCCTCGTTGTAGGCGGGAATCACCAGGGCCAGGCGTAACGAGGGCGCGCCGTTTGCGTCTAAGGATTCGTCCGTGCTAGTTTTCGATTGGTCCGGCATCGCGGGAGTTGTCAGCACAGAACTATGAACGAAACCGGAATGAAATCCACGCTGCTCTGGTTGCGCGATCTGCTGCTTTCGGTGGTGATCGCGGTGGTGGTCATCCTGTTTGTCTATCAGCCGGTGAAAGTGGAAGGCACCAGCATGATGCCGACGCTGGAAGACCAGCAGCGCATCTTCATCAACAAGTTTATCTACCGCCTGGGCAGCAATGAGATCGAACGCGGCGACATGATCGTGTTCTGGTTCCCGCACGACCCCACCAAAAGCTACATCAAGCGCGTGATCGGCTTGCCGGGGGACACGGTGAAGGTATCCCAGGGCCGGGTGTTCGTCAACCGGAAGCCGCTGGATGAAGCCTACGTTCCGGACGAGTTCCGCGATGATATCTCACGTCCGGAAACCACCGTGCCGCCCGAGAACTACTACGTTCTGGGCGACCACCGCAGTTCCTCCAACGACAGCCGCAGCTGGGGCACCGTGCCGCGCGACTACATCTACGGCAAGGCGGTTTTCGCCTACTGGCCGCTGGAGCGCATGGGCTTGCTGCATTGAGGCCGCGCCGGACCAACGTTAATCGATCTGGCGGAGGCGCTGGGAGACTTCGATGGAGACGACTTCTCCATCTTGGCGGAGTGTTTCCAGCAGTTCACCGGCGAATGAGGCGGTGAAAAGTGTGGCATCAATTCGTGCCCGCACGGTGACGCCCGGGGGCACGTAGTCCGGCGTACTGACGCGGATGATCGCCTTCACCTCGCCGTCCACTAACGGACCCCATCGCGCAGTGCTTTGCCGGGCTTAAAGCGCACCACCCGGCCGGCGGCGGCGGGTGGGACATTCTTCCCGGCACCCTTGGCGGCGGGCTTTTTGGCCGGTGCGGACTTCGCCCCCGACTTTTTGGCCGCTGCCTTGGCCGCTGCCTTGGGCGCCATCGGGGGCGGCGCGGACTTGGTCGAGGGCTTGGTGACGGGAACGGACAAGGCTCGCGAGGCTGGCCTCCGGCGGCCGCTGCCAATCCATGCGGCCAGCTCGCCCGACCGGCTGGACGAGGAAGTCTTCTTAGCGGGCACAGATCCTCTGCCTCGTTTGCGAGGCGGAGTTACCTTCTTGGCGGGTGGAGCGACCTTCTTGGCAG
>JBIKMK010000614.1:0-3232 GCA_044359315.1 Bryobacteraceae bacterium
CACCGAGCCGCCTTCTGGGTTCAGCGAGCGGCAACGTTCCTGGGCCCGGCGCAGACCAGCCAGACGATCTTCCAGCAAGATGCGGCCTTCGGAATCCAGCCGCAGCACTACCTGGGTGCCCGCATCCAACTTGGCGGCCTCCCGCATTGTGGCGGGTATTGTGATTCTGCCAAACTTATCGATTCTTGCCAACTCAGCAGTCATGCCCCAAGTATAGCGCTGGCGCTTTCGCCCCCCGACAGAGTATTCGCTGCCTAGAAACACGAAACGCCGGGAGCCCGTTGGGGCGTCCCGGCATTGATTCGTCCCAGCTGCCAAGAGTTACGGCAGTTCGTTCCATTTCGCCCAGCTCTCTTCTATATGCCCAAAGCATAACAGCGTCAACGCTTTCGCCCTCCGCCGCGTCAATCTGGTAGGCGAACTCATCGCCCCGCTATGGCTACTGACCGCATCCGCCTGCCCAACTCGGAAGAAGAGATCGCGCATGCGCGGCAGCTTGCCTTGCGCTATCGTGCTGAATTTGTGGATCTTAAGGAAGGCCGGATCGACCATGAGTTGTTTCGGTCCATCCCGGTTGACCTGATGTTCCGGTCCAACTTTGTGCCCCTGCACAAGGAAAACGGGACCCTTGACATCGCCATTGCCGACCCGCGCAACCTCAGTTTGATCGACGAACTGTCGCTGTTGCTCGGAATGAAGCTGCGGGTGAAGGTTGCGACGCTGTCGCAGATTTCAGACCTGCTGAAAAAGACGGAGCAGTCGCAGCGCGTTCTGGAAGAGGTGACCGAAGGGTTCACGCTGGACGTCGTCGGCGATGAAGAGAACCCGGACGAGACGCTGTCGATCGACAAACTGGCCGTCGATTCCGACATTGCGCCGGTGATCAAGCTGGTGGATACCACCATCTTCAACGCGCTGGAACGGCGGGCGTCGGATATTCACATCGAAACGCGCGACCAGGAAGTGGCCATCAAGTACCGCATCGACGGCGTGTTGCAGTACGCCATGCCGCCGATCGCCAAGGACTGGCATTCCACCATCATTTCCCGCATCAAGGTGATGAGCGAGCTGGACATTGCCGAACGGCGTGTGCCGCAGGACGGCCGTTTCCGGGTTCGCTACAAGACCCGTTTGATCGATTTCCGTGTCTCGATCATGCCCACCGTCCATGGCGAAGATGCCGTGCTCCGCGTGCTGGACAAAGAATCGATGAGCGAGAAGTTTTCGAAGCTCTCACTCGACGTCGTCGGCTTCGGCGAACAGGATTTGGTGAAGTTCCGGCGCTACATCAAGGAGCCGTACGGCATGGTGCTGGTGACCGGGCCCACCGGTTCGGGCAAAACCACCACGCTCTACGCCGCGCTGAGCGAGATCAAGAACGACGAAGACAAGATCATCACCATCGAAGATCCGGTGGAGTATCAGATCAAGGGCATCACCCAGATCCCGGTGAATGAGAAAAAGGGCCTCACGTTTGCGCGCGGCCTGCGCTCAATCCTGCGTCATGACCCGGACAAGATCCTCGTCGGCGAAATCCGTGACCAGGAGACGGCGCAGATCGCCATCAACGCCGCGCTCACGGGCCACTTGGTGTTCACCACCGTCCACGCCAACAACGTGTTCGACGTGCTGGGGCGCTTCCTGAACATCGGCGTCGACCTCTACAACTTCGTTTCCGCGTTGAACTGCATTCTGGCGCAGCGCCTGGTGCGCCTGATCTGCCCGCACTGCATCACCAAGGTCCGCTACGATGCGGACACGCTGCATGAGGGCGGCCTCAACCCGGAAGAGTGGAAGGACTTTGAGTTCTCCGAAGGCAAGGGTTGCTTTGAGTGCGGCGGGACGGGCTTCCGGGGGCGAACCGCCATCCACGAACTGCTCGATCTGAACGACGAGATCCGCGAACTGATCCTGGAGCGGCGGGCGATTTCGCTGATCAAAGCGGCCTCGCAACGCCAGGGGATGACGTTCCTGCGCGAGTCTGCCGTGGACCGCGTGCGCCACGGGCTGACGACGCTGAAAGAGATCAACAAGGTGACCTTCATTGAAGGCTAACCTGGAAACCAAGCCATGCTAGAACGCATCAAGCGACTGGTCACCGACCCGCCCCCGGCGCATGTCTTCGAGTTCTCGCCGGCGGGCATTGCCTGGGCGATTTCGGAGAACACCTCGGAGGGTCCGCGCACCAGCACCGGGTTTGAGCCGCTGCCGCCTGGCGCGCTGAAGGTCTCGCCGGTCGAAGATAACATCATCGATACGCTGGCCGTGGATGCGGCGGTGAAACGGATCGCTCCGCCGAGTCCAAACAAGAAGCAGCGCCGCCCGGCCGCGCTGATCCTGCCGGACTACTGCGGGCGGTTGACGGTGCTCGACTTTGATTCGTTTCCCTCCAAGGCCGATGAACAGGCCAGCCTGGTGCGGTTCCGGATGAAGAAGACGCTGCCGTTTGAAGTAGAGTCGGCGGCCCTTAGTTTTGAGGCGCAGATGGACCCCAAGGGCGGCGCGCATGTGGTGGTCGGTGCTGTGTCGCTGGAGATTCTGTCGCGGTATGAACAGATGTTGCGCAACTCGGGATTTCAGCCCGGCTATGTGACGCTTTCCAGTTTGGCCTCGCTGGCGTTGGTGCCGGAAGCAGCCGGGATCACGGTGTTTGCGCGGCTGAATGAGCGAGTGCTGACTGTCAGCGTCGTGGTGGGCAACGAACTGCGGCTGGCCCGGTGTTTGGAACTGGAATCGGCCTCGCCTGACGAGATTGACCAGGTCCTGCAACCAACCCTCGCTTTTGTCGAAGACGAGTTTAATCTGCCGGTGGAACAGTTAATCTATTGCGGACTCGATGGCGGCACACGCCTGCCGGTGCCGCCGCAGAGTGCGGGGCTGATGGGATATCTGGCAGGGGTGGCGGCGTGAACCTGAAACGTTTCCGGACAATCAATTTGTCCAGCGAGCCATTCCGCAAGGACCGGCCGCTGGTGGCCGGCTCCATTGTGTTGAGCGTCATCCTGGGCGCTTTACTGGTCACGTTGACCTGGATGGCCGTGTTGCAGCAGTTGAGCGTTAAGGACGCGCGCACCGCCATTACCGCCGTAGAAAAGCAACTGGCCACGCTCGACCGGGAGCAGGCGCAGTTGAACATCACGTTGCGCCAGCCGGGAAACTCTGATGTCTTCGAACAGAGCCTTTTCCTGAACGGGCTACTGGCCCGCAAAGGCATCTCCTGGACCAAGATTTT
>JBIKMK010000062.1:0-11398 GCA_044359315.1 Bryobacteraceae bacterium
ACGGCAACGAGACGCACATCACACTGTACTCCGGCGCGGCGTATGTGTTCAATCTTCAAGCTCCCCCGCCGCCCCCGAGTCCGGTGGAGTTCGTCATCTCCCCACAGGTGGTCCAGTGGAGTTGCGTGACGGGGCGGACGCCGCCCTCATCGGTCCTGCGTGTGGAAGGCAGTGGCGGCTTTACCTTGGCCGCGCAGCATCCCTGGCTGGTGCCGGCCAATAGCTCCGGCACCCCTGGGCGGCCGTTCACGCTGGGCCTACAGAACTGTGATCTGGCTCCCGGACACTATTCCAGCCAGGTGTATTTCCGGGTGGGTAGCGCTGAAGCGGCGGTGATCCTGGTGCAGTTGACCGTTTCCGGTGTCCCGGAACTGTTCTCAACGCCCGGCCAAATCAACTTTACCCGTGAAGTTGGTGCGCCGGAGCCCGCCGCCCAACGGCTCTGGATCGTGGCCCGGAACGTCAACGTCAGCTACACCCATGCCAGCGCCTCGCCGTGGCTGGAGATCGTCAATGCCGGCACGCGGACGCCGCAACAGATCGAAGTGCGCCCGAAGCAGCCGCCCACGGAAGTGGGTGTTTACCGGGCTGAGATTGTGGTGAGCTCGGCGGAGGCCGTCAATGGTCCCCTGCGCATCCCGGTCACTTATACGGTCAGCCCGGCAGTGCCCCAGGTGAGCGGCGGGGTTTATGACTACTTCACGCTCACGAACGGAACCGTGGCCCGTGGTGCTCTGGCCACGGTCTTCGGGCTGAACTTGGCCGACAGCCGCAACTTGCTATTCGCCACACCTTACCCACTGGTCTTGGGTGGGGTGGTGGTGAAGATCAATGGCGTGCCGTGCCCCGTCTTCTACACTGACCCGGCTCAACTGGCCTTCCAGGTCCCGGCGGACGCCCCACTGGGTCCCGTCAAGTTGGTGGTGGAACGCAATGGCGTGGCCAGCGCGGACGTTCCGCTTATTCTGCAGTAGCCGGTCGAGCGTTCAGCGAGGCGTCCGCTACTTCTTGCGCTTGGCTTTCCAGGGGGCCGTGGCCGGGCCGCCCATGAAGTCGGTGGTTGTCGTGCCTTCCATGTTGTCGCCGGTCACTTTGGCGGTCATCGCGTAGGTGGCGGCGCCGCCTTCGGGGCGGTCACGCTTCACGGTCATCTTTAGGACACCATTCTCGAAGCTACCTTGCGAGATCGTCAGTTTGCGGCCACCGAAGTCGAAAGTTCCAGTGACCGCGGTGCCTTCCAGCTTTAGGCTCATCAGTGCTGGAGTGTCGCCGTTGGGTCCGCCGGACATGACGTAGTTCCAGTCGCCGGAAACATCGTCCGCGGCCCAGGAAGACGCCAGGAGGGTGAGAGCGAGAAAAATTGTCCGCATGGGAACAAGACTAGCCCGTTCGGCGATCATTGTCATGTGCGCCGACTGAAGCCCTTGATCCTGTTGCTCTGCTTTGCCCCGCTGGCATGGCTCGTTTGGCGTTGGACCCACAACCAGCTGGGCTTCAACCGCATCGAAACCGTCGCCCGGTTTACCGGCGATTGGACCATCCGGTTCCTGCTGGCCTCGCTCGCGATCACGCCCTTGCGGCACTTGATGCCCGGGTGGACTTGGCTGCTGGAGTACCGGCGGCCGCTGGGGTTGTTTGCGTTTTCCTACGGCACGCTGCACTTTGCGCACTATCTGGCGCTGGACAAGCTGTGGGAGTGGAGCGAAGTCTGGACAGACTTTACTCTGCGCCGCTTCTTCATCGCCGGCTTGCTGGGATGGGCGGCGATGATCCCCCTGGCGGCGACGTCCTTCAACAAGGCCATCCAATGGATGGGCGGCAAGAACTGGCAGCGCCTGCACCGGCTGGCTTATTTCAGCGCGTTGGCGGGCGTGGCGCACTTCTACTGGCAGGGCAAGGCGGCGATGCTCGATCCCGTGATCTATGCCGTGATCTTCTTCGTGCTGATGGGGTATCGGGTGTGGCTGTGGATGCAGAAGCGACGCAACAAAGCGGCGCGTCTGAAGGCTCGGCCGGCGTGAGGCGCTAGGCCAGACGCAGGCCGGCGTGTTTCGAGAAGCCTGCTCACTCAGATCGCCGGCAACGGCAGCGATTCGGTGCGAAGTTCCGCCAGATTGACTACCTTACTGGCATGGTCGATATCGACACCAACAATACGGCCGTCGCTATCGAAATCGATCACAACGCCGGGAGCGACTTCGGTGGATTGGGCACTGGCGCGGTCGGCGAAATCGATGTAGAGAGAATCAGTCTCACGATAGTAGTTCAGTTTCAATCCGCACCTCCCACGAAATCTCGATCCGGGAGCGCATTATTGGTAGCTGCGCGGCCCTCCGCAACCAGTACTTGAGGGCAGCCCGCTCCTGCTGGTCGCGGCTCGGAACGAGCAGTCTTCATCTAGCAAGCCCATCCTCGGCGCGACTATGCCAGCTTCTTGGCCAGCATCTCATTCACCGTCCCGGGATTCGCTTGGCCCTTGGAGAGCTTCATCACCTGACCCACAAGGAAGCCCGCGACGGCGGTTTTGCCGCTCTTGTACTGTTCCACCTGTTTGGGGTTGGCGGCGAGGACTTCGTCGATGATCTTTTCGATGGCGCCCGTGTCGGAGATCTGTTTCAGGCCGTCGCGCTCCATGATGACGGAGGGGCGCAGGCCTTCGGCGAACATCTTGACGAAGATCTCTTTGGCCAGCTTGCCGGAGATTTCACCGCGCTTGATCAGAGTCGCCAGTTCGCCCATGTGCTCCGGTGGGACCGGGGACTCGGAGATCTCTTTGCCTTCAGACTTCAGCGCGCCCATGAGGTCGCCCATGACGAAGTTGGCGGTGCCCTTGGGGTCTTCTGAAGCGCGGGCCGCCTGCTCGTAGTAGTCCGACATATCACGGGTCAGCGTCAGCACCTGGGCGTCGTACTCGCGCAGGCCATAGTCGTTGATGAAGCGGGCGCGGCGGTCAAACGGCAGCTCCGGCAGCTCGGACCGCAACTGCTCCCGCCACGTTTCGCTGACCCGCACCGGCACCAGGTCCGGCTCCGGGAAGTAGCGGTAGTCGTGCGCCTGCTCCTTGGAGCGCATGCCCACGGTTTCACCCGATTCGGTGTCGTAAAGGCGAGTTTCTTGATGAATTTTGCCGCCGGCTTCTACAATCGCCACTTGCCGCGCGACTTCAAACTCGATGGCGGCTTTCAGGAAGCGGAACGAGTTCAGGTTCTTCACCTCGGCGCGTGTGCCCAGCTTCTCGGCACCCTTCAGGCGCACGCTGACGTTGGCATCGGCGCGCAGGTGGCCTTTCTCCATGTCGCAGGTGGAGGCATTGATGTACTGCATCACCTGCTTCAGTTCCGTCAGGTAGGCGACGGCTTCGTCGGAGGAGCGCATGTCCGGTTCACTGACGATCTCGGCCAGCGGCGTGCCGCTGCGGTTGAGATCGATGTAGGTGTAGCGGTCCATGTCCTTGAAGCTGCCGTCGTGCAAGCTCTTGCCGGCGTCGTCTTCCAGGTGCAGGCGCGTGATGCCGATCCGCTTCTTGTACGCGGGCTCGCCTTCGGGCGTCACCGTGATGTCCAGAAAGCCATGCTCGGCCAACGGTTGGTCGAACTGCGAAATCTGATAGCCCTTCGGCAGGTCCGGGTAGAAGTAGTTCTTCCGGGCCATCCGCGAAAAGGCATTCACATTGCAGTGCAGCGACATCGCCGCCTGCGAGCCCAATTCCACGGCCCGCCGGTTCATCACGGGCAGCGCTCCGGGCAGCCCCAGGCAGACCGGGCAGACGTTGGTGTTCGGCGGCGCGCCAAAGCTCGTCGGGCAGGAGCAGAAGATCTTGGTATTGGTCGCCAGCTGCACGTGCACTTCCAGACCAATCACCACCTCATACTTGGCGATGACGTCGGGCGCGGCCAGCTCAATTGTCGAAGAAGCCATTGCCCCTTATTGTAAGGGGATTGAGCGGGGCTGGCGCTCCGGCCGTGCCTGCCCCGCAACTGAACCTGGCCCCAAGGGCTACTTCCGCTTCGATAGCAGCCACTCCAGTACTCCGGCTAAGCTGAAGAAAAGTAGAGCCCAGGCCCAGTTGTAGGGAACCGTGCTGAGCTGGAAGACGCCGACGGGCAATACCCAGCCGATCAGCCAGACAATCAATGCGCCCAGCGCGGCCACCAGCAGCACATGGCGCGCCACCAGTTTTCCGAAACCCGTCACGAGAGCCAGCACCGACAGAATCAAGCTGCCGACCAGCGAGAGGAAGCCCACCAGTTTGCCCACGACGCCGCTTTTGGGGCCCAATTCGCCCAGCATTGCGGAGAAGATGCGTAAGGTGCGGCCCAGGTACTGCAACTGCTCCCTGGGCGAGGGGCCGTCGGGCGTGCGGTAGTAGGTGGTCATGAAGCGTTCAAGCGCCGGTGGCGAAAGCCGCTGTTTCAAGACGTCGGCCAAGGGGTCAGGATCAGCGGAGGTCATCATGTCCACCAGCGCCCGGCGCGACCGCTCGGCATCGCCATGGAACTGCTCGCGGAGCCAGGCGGCAATGGCCCGCAGGAACATGTCTTCGGGCTGCTCGGCGAGAATGGTCTGCCGCAGTTCGCTCAGCAGGCGGTTGCGCTGATCGCGGTCCCGCGGATCGGGCAGCAGCGCACACAGGATACGCTCCGCACCATCCAAACGGCCCCACAGAATATCGTTCTCGCGCCAACGTTTCGATAGGAATCCAGCAAAGGCTCCCAGCCCAATGCCCGCCAGTTTCTGATCCCGCATGTCGGAGACCGTGGCCGGGTAGAGCGTGGCTTCCGCCGGCCCGACGCGGAACGCTTGCACTTGCGCTGCTTCGTCCGCGCCGGTGCCGCGCATCATGGGATAAAGAATCGCATCGCGACAGGGGAACTTCAGGTACTCGATCCGTAGATGCTCCCGGTAGTCCGCGCCCAAGCTGGGCCCAGGCGCGTCCAGGGCGGCAAAAATCGAGGAGCGGACCTTGGCGAACTCCGCCGCCAGC
Organism: Bryobacteraceae bacterium; assembly: GCA_044359315.1. Taxonomy (GTDB): domain Bacteria; phylum Acidobacteriota; class Terriglobia; order Bryobacterales; family Bryobacteraceae; genus JAPKYZ01. Next base: position 4,985 of record JBIKMK010000062.1, read on the forward strand.
ACCGCCTCAATCGCTTGGGCGACCTCATCGACGATATCGGAACCCATCTGCCCAAAGACCTCGCGCGCCACCTGTTTCTGCGCCGCCCCGGCGGCCATCACGCTGCGCAAGCCTTCGCGGGTCAGGCGCTGGCCCAGCCGACCCAGGGCATCGATCACGGGCTGACTTTCCTTCAGTTGTTCGTTCAAGTGGCTGATGCGGGCAAAGCTGCGCCGCACGGCCAGTTGGATCTGCAACAGGTCGTCCATCGCGTCGCGCCGCTGGCGGAGCAAGCTGTCAATCTCCATGCGAATGTGGTTCAGTCGGCGCAAGCGGAAGTCCGCGTCGAAGCTCACCAGCATTTCGTTCTCGCTGCGCTGGCCCGCCTCGGGCTGGGCGGCATAGCGGCTGTCGCGCCAGATCTCCACCAGCCGCCGGATCGCGATCACTTCGTGGGACTCTTCATTGAACGGCAGCAGGGCCGCCACCAACTTGGCAATCTGCCGGGTGGTATCGATGACGCGAAGGTGGTGGTAGGGCCGGTAAGTGGGGCCGAAGCGCTCCACCAGTTCAGCTAGCGTCAGGGAAGAGAAGTTGGCGGGGATCGTGGTGGCCAGGCAGCTATGCAGCGGACCGATGCGCTCCATTAGCTCCCGCACTTCGATCAGGACCTGGTTGCGAGCCTGGATGCGCTCCAGGTCCTCGCGGATGGTCTCGTAGCGCGGCAAGGCCATGGCCGCATCCATCAGATTGTCGGCGAGCGAGACATCCGGCAGCGGCCCGAGCGCCGACTTCTGGTCAGAGTATTCGGGGAAGGGATCCAGGATCAGCAAGCGCCGTTCCACCGGAATGGTGGCGTCACGACGGGCGATGGTTTCGATGGGGTAACTGAAGGGACGGTTGTCCAGATAGCCACCGTCGGCAAAGGGCCGGGTTTTGGTGCGGTCCCAGGACTCATTCAATTGCTCGTAGCGGGTGAAGAACTTGCGGAAGATGTGGGAATCGAGGTTGGCATCCAGGCGCACGCGCCGGACATGCTCCAGCTTCATCGGCTCAAAGGCCGCGGGGAACGATGAGGTGCAGCGCGCCGCGAAACCCAGCATGGGGTTAAAGTCCGCCGTGAAGTCGTTGGTCGGGGTCCGGTCGCGCAGGTCAGCCACGTTGCCTGCCTCGGTCCGGAAGTGGAACACCATTTTGTGGACGCGCTCCTCCGGCGCGGAATCGGCCAACTGCACTGGCTTATAGAGACCATGCAGATCAGTGGCCGTCACAAAAAGATCGATCTCATCGGCCATGGGGGCATAACCGGAGCGGGGCGTTTGGTCCATTGCATCCAGGGCCTCGCACAGCTTGCCGTACATGCGTTGGCTGTTGAGCAAGGAGGTGGGCGGGTCATCAGAGTCGTACTTTTTGCGTTCCGAACCCGAGTCATTCAACAGCTTGCCGATGTCGCCTTCCACCTTCCACATTTGAGCCAGCGCGTCCATGTTCTGGGCGCCGATCGTCAACGCCTTGGCCAGAAACACGGCATTGATGCCACCGGCCGAGGTGCCTGACAAGATGTCCACCACCACCCGTGATCGCACCGGCCCCGCCGTTTCCGCTGTCTGCTGTTGATCGGGCGACAATGCGCCCGGCACCCGGTCCAGGTGCAGCAGGCGTCCCACCTTGCGGTAGATGAGTTCAGTGCCGCTCAGTTGCGCATCCGGGATCAAGGAGGTGGCGCGCACCACCCGCAGCAGTTCCTGCGCGATACCGTTCATGTAGATTGCCAGTGAAACACCGCCATACATGACGATGGCGAAACGAATCTCTTGCTCGGGTCCTTGGGGCATGGTCTGACGATTGTACTCTTATGCGCGGCCGATCGCAGACCGTAAGTTGTGATGGCCGAATCGTCCCGGACCACGTATCCTGACCATATGCTCGTTCGACTGTCCTTGTTGTGTGTTTCCGCCGCTCTCGTTGCGCAGGAGCAAGCTTCCAGTGGCTTGAAGTTGCAAGCGGCCCGGCCCATGGTGTCGCAGCCGGAGCGGTCGCCCAAGGCGATGGTGGCCTCGGTGAACCCGCTGGCGACCGAAGCGGCCATTCAGATCATGAAGAAAGGCGGCAATGCCGTGGATGCGGCGGTAGCGATCGCCTTTGTGCTGGCCGTCGTGCATCCTGAGGCGGGCAACCTGGGGGGCAGCGGCTACATGATGGTCCGCATGGCCGATGGGCGGACGCTGGTGGTGGATTACGGCACTAATTCGCCCGGTGCGGTGAAGCCGGGCATCTTCAAGACCACGCAGGAAGCGACCATCGGGCACCGATCGATTACGGTGCCTGGAACGCCCGCCGGCATGGGGTTGGCGCATGCCAAGCTGGGCAAGCTGAAGTGGGCGGAGGTGCTGGAACCGGCCCGCAAGCTGGCCAAGGACGGGCACATCGCTTCGCAACGCCTGGAACTGATCTTGAAGCTGGAAGTGCCGGTGATGAAGAAGTATCCGGAGTCCGCCAAGATCTTTCTGCATGGCACGGATCAACCGATCAAGCAGGGTGAACTGGTGATCCAGCGCGAACTGGGCGAGACGCTGGCCCGGATGCAGAAGAAGGGCTGGCAGGAGTTCTACACGGGTGAGACAGGCCGTCTGATCGCGGCCGATGTGGCGGCCAATGGTGGTCTGCTGGCGGCGGAAGACCTGAAGAACTATCAGGCCAAGGAAGTGGAGCCGATCAAGCTGAACTATCACGGGTCTCCGGTGCTGGTGACGCCGCCTAGTTCCACCGGTGGCCCCGCGCTGGCAGTGATGTTGAATGTGCTGGATCAGTTCGACGTGAAACTGGGCATGGAAGGCAGTTCGGCCGTGCGGCACCTGCAGGCGGAAGCGATGCGACGCGGCTTCGCGGCCCGCCAGGGGCTTCAGGCTGGTGACCTGACGTTTGAGAAGATGGTCAGCCGTCAGTTCGCCGTCGATCTGGCGTCCAGCATCAAGCTGGACAAAGCATCTCCCTTGCCGCGCCTGAGCACTGCTCCGTCGGGTCTGCAGGAATCGCCCGACACCACACATTTCACTGTCGCGGACCCCTTTGGCAATGTCGTCACCAACACCTATACGCTGAGCGGCTTTTTCGGCTCACAGGTGGTGATCAAAGGCACGGGCGTGCTGATGAACAACCACATGACGTTCTTCACCGGGCCGAAAGCGGCGGGCAATCAGCGCGCGGGTTCCACCATGACGCCCACCATGCTGCTGCGCCCGGATGGTTCGCCCTGGGTAGCGTTCGGGACTCCGGGCGCCCTCACGATCCCTTCCACGCTGATGCAGATTGTGATGAACCTGGTGGACTTCAAGATGTCGTTGCGCGACGCCGTGGAGTTCCCCCGCATCCACTTCGCCGGCGGGGCGACGGGCATTGACGCTGAGCCCGCGGCGCTGGTGTTCGATGTGGCCGAACGGCTCCGTGCAATGGGCCATAAACTAAACCCGGCGCTGCGGTCACAAGGTGACGTGAACGCGGTTCTGCTGGAAGAAAAGGACGGCTGGAAGCAAGGCTGGTCCGATGGGCGGCGGGGCGGGATGGTGAAGGGCTACTGAAGAAAGGTCTTCAGTAGCTCAGAGATACCCAGCCGCCGCGCCCAGCTTTCCAGATATACGCGATCCAGCCCAGGGTTGGCATTGATGATGCCCTCGATGTCGTGACGTTGCTTCTCGGACCCAGCAGCTCAGCGAAGGCGTCCAGAAGCAGTTTGAGTACCGTGGCGACTGTCACGTTCCGCCTTTCCGGCCGCGGCCAGCGCCCGGCCCATATCGATCATCTCAATGGTGCGGCGCAGCCGCTGTTCCGGCGTCATCTGGCGGATCAGGGTCAGGTAGAACTGCCACGTCTTCTCGTCAGTGTCGGCGGGGCGTCATGCTTTTACGGTATCAGCGTGGAGTCTTTGGGACGGGGATAGCCTGTAGAATGAAGCAGGGAGTGATTGTGACTGCAAACCGGACCCTACTCCATGATTTGGTTGATCAATTGCCGGAAGGGCAGTTGCACCAGGCACATAATCTGTTGGAGGCATTAGCTTCCGACGATGAACTGACGCTCGATGAAGCGGTGGCCGTTTTGCATGCACAGGCCGATCCAGCGCCAGCCATGTCTCACGATGAAATGAAGCGGCTTTTTGGCCTTTGAAGAGCATTGAGTACTCTCGCCCGGCGATTCGGGATCTGGCGGAAATGCCAGCTCATCAGCGGGCGCTGGTGGTTGAGAAGATCGAGCGTTTTGCCGCAACCGGTTTGGGAGACATCAAGGCCTTGGCCGGTGCCCTGAGCGGAATTCACCGGTTGCGCGCCGGGAAATGGCGCCTGTATCTGTCTCTCCAACCCAGTGTGATACGGGTCGAGCGTGTCTTTGACCGACGCGATGCCTACTAGCTCCGCAGCCCCGCCAGCGCCTGCTCCACTTCAGCCTGCACGGCAGGGTTGAGCGGTACGCGCGGCAGCCGGGGCGGGCCGCCGTAGTAGCCGGTGAGTTCCATGGCGTACTTCAGTGCCGCGATGCCGTGGCGGGCGATCACTTGCTCGGCTGGCGCCAGGCGGGCGCGCCAGTCATCAGCCGCTTCCGGCTCGCGTGTCCGCGTCGCTTCATAGACGGTGATGTAGGCGTAGGGCAGGGCATTGGCCAGGGGCGGGAGGATCGCCGGAGGCGGCTGGATGTTGGGGTGTCCGGTGATGTCAGCCAGCACCGGCACATCGACGCGATCAGCCACTGTCCGGCAATAGAGATCATGTTCCGCTCCGGTCCAGGGAGAATTGAGCAGGATGGCTTGCGCGCCGCGGGTGATCAGGTCCTGCGATAACGCCACCGCCTCGCGGACACCGGCGCGGCTGACAGCCGCTACCTTCATCTTGGCCGCATCAGCCGTTTGGGCCACCAGATGGAACAGCTCCAAAGACTCTTCCCAGGTCAGCGTCTCGGCTTCGCCCGTGAGTGAACCCACCACCAGGCCGGTTACGGAAGTCAGATTCAGGCGTGCGACATTATGCGCCACTTTGGCGCGATAAAGGCCACCTTCAAAGGTAAAGGGGGTCGTGAGCGGAACCCAGACCCCCTGTAGGTTTAACAAGTGATTTTCACCCTAATGGCGAAAGCCGGCTTTTAGCCAACCTTCACAAACGTGAACAGAGCGAGGGACTCGATGAACGCCAAGCCCAGCAGCAGCAGGATGCGGATGGCACCCGCGGCGCCGGGGTTGCGGGCAATGCCCTCAGCGGCAGAGGCGATCGCCTTGCCCTGGCCCAGGCCGCACATGCCGGAGGCGATCGCCATGGCGAAGGCCGGAACCAGCAGGCCGCTGCCCGAATTGCTGCCGCCCGGGGTCTGGGCGAAGATCGGAGCCGCCACCATCATCAGTGCGGCCAACATCAACAAAGACTTCATTTTCATATCTACTTCTCCTTCGAGAAATTACCGACCCGGAGGTGGTTCCACTGGTGCGTGGGGACGCCCAGGGCTCACGCGGGAACAGTTGCGATTAAGCCGGACAACTCACAAAAAATTAATGCTCTTCGTGCTCGACGGCGGCGCCAACGTACGCCATCGTCAACACCATAAAGATAAAGGCCTGCAGGAAGCTCACAAACGTGTGGAGCCCCATGAAGACGACGCCCGATACCGAGATCAGCGCCATAAATCCCATGGTCACCTGCTCACCGGCGAACATGTTCGCGAACAAACGAATGGTCAGCGACATCGGCCGGATAAAGTGGCTGATGATTTCCAGCGGAAACATAAACCAGCTCAACCACCACACCGGACCCGCAAAGTGCTTCATGTACGTGATCGGACCTTGCACCTTGAAGCCCCAGTAGTTGTAGTAGAGGAACGTCGCCACCGCACAGCCCAGCGGCACCATCGGGAACATCGTCGGCGATTCAAACGCCGGGATCAACCCGATCAGGTTCATCATCAGGATGAACAAGAAGACGGTAGCTGTGTAGACCACATGCTTGGGTCCATCATGGTGGCCGATGACGTCCATCGCCTGGCCCTTGATCATCCCGTAGAACGCTTCAAAAGTGTGTTGCAGACTGCCGGGCTTATCCATCGACAGGCCGGCCCGCACCACCGCTGCCAGCGCCATGATCACCAGCGCGACCAGAATCTGCGTGGCCATCCAATCGGCCCATGGCTTCAAGGGATCGTGGGCGTGACGTCCCACCAGTTCGAGGGCGGCATTCGCGGGCCCCGCGAGAAATTGGTTCAGCAGCTGCGTGAACCAGGATTCATGATGACCGTGCATAGAGGAGTTCGTAGAGAGCGACTAGTGTGATGGCCGCAACGGGCGTGGCAATCCCCAACGCAAGTGCCGTGCGGTGCACCTGATAAGTATTCAGAATAACATAGAGCACCCAGCCGGCCAGCATCAGGCGCACGGAGATCAATACGAAAGAGAGCGGATTA
>JBIKMK010000063.1:0-11390 GCA_044359315.1 Bryobacteraceae bacterium
GATCAACTTGCGGCCGCCCGAATAGCCCAGCATCAGGTGCGGCTCAATGAAGCCGAGCGTGATGTGCAGGTCGGCGGCCATGAAGCGCTCATCGATGTAGACCGGAATGCCGGAGGCGGTGGAGCCCAGCGCGCGATGCTCGCTCAGCACCTTGGCGTGATGGTTTTCGACGCGCAGTTTGCCGTAGAGTTCCGGGCCCACGATCTCGCGCATTTCGGCTTCCGTGGCGGGGCGGTGGAGGCCAGTGGCGATCAACACCAGCACCTGGTCGATCCCGATGCCGCCCGCGGCCAGTTCCCGCAAGACGTGCGGCAGCACCAGCCGGTTGGGCACCGGGCGCGTGATGTCGCACACCGAGATGGCCGCCGTCTTCTTCCCGCGCGCCAACTCCCGCAAGGGCAGCGTTCCGATGGGGTTGTTCAGCGCGGCTTCCAGCGCCGCGTCCGCATCCGGCAGCGCCTGCGCCGACTTTGCTTCCAGCAGTTGATAGTTGTAGCCAGCGGGCAGGTCAACGCCCAAGCCAGTCTTGCCAAAGGCCAATTCCACGTGCATTCTCTGAACCTAACACGGCACTGGCGTTTTGCGTATGGTCACTGGCCCGTGGGGTATGGGCACACCCGGCCACATTCCGCACTCAGGCGAAATCCGCAGAGCGCCGGAGAAGGTCAACAAGGGGTGAGCAGGGCAAGAAGCCTTAAGGAATTTGATTTGTCCTACCAGATGAAATGCGCTTCATATATGAAACCGTTTCGTCGATACGCGCATTCAAACCAGTGGAGACCATCATGCTGATCGCCGGATTAATTGCTGGATTGATGATCCTGAGCTTGTTCTTTTCGATGCTCGCGCAGTCGCCGCGGGAAGAGGAAGAAGAGCCGGTGACGGTGGAGTCGAAGCAGGTTTAGGGTCGGCGCGTTACGCCGAAGTGAGGTCGGTTGCCTTGAAGTCATCGCCTTTGTAGAGCAGCGGAACGCCCTGGGTCTTCGCCAGTGCGTAGGCGAAGCAAGCACCCAGGTTGAGCTTGGCTGGGCCGGCTGATGATACCGGCCCGCTGGCCAACCCTAAAACTCTTTCCCGTTGTACATGCCGGCCACGTACTTCTCATAGCCGTTGTATTGCAGCGTCTTCTGACGCTCGCCGGTGGGGATCAGCCGCTCATTGGCTTGTGACCAGCGGGGGTGGGGCTTGCCGGGTTCGACGTTGGAATAGAAGCCGTATTCGCTGGATTGCAGCTTGTTCCAGAACGTCGGGGGCTCTTTTTCGGTGAACTCGATTTTGACGATCGCCTTGATGCTCTTGTAGCCGTACTTCCAGGGCGTTACGACGCGCAGGGGCGCGCCGTTCTGCTTGGGCAGCGGCTTGCCGTAGATCCCGGTCACAAACATCGCCAGCGGATTCATCGCTTCGTCCATGCGCAGGCCCTCGTGATAGGGCCACGGATAGAACGGCGCCATCTTCATCCCCGGAAACTGGTCCGGCCGGTTGGCGGTGACAAAGCGGAGGTACTTGGCGTTGGGTTTGGGTTCTACTTCCTTGATCAGTTGCGAGATCGGGAAGCCGGTCCAAGGCACCACCATGGCCCAGGTTTCGACACAGCGGAAGCGGTAGATGCGTTCTTCCATCGGCATGCGCTTGCGGATGTCGTCCAGGTCGTACTTCTTGGGCTTGTTGACCAAGCCCGAGACTTCAAACGACCACGGCTCCGTGATGAACTTGTCACCCAGGTCCTTGGCCTTTTCTTTGTCGGTGGGGTGCAGTTCGTAGAAGTTGTTGTAGCCGGTGGCGGCGAATTCCGGGGTCAACTTGCTTGAGTCGGCAAACTCCGGGTTCCGCTTCGCAGTGTCGGCCATCAGGCCCTCCACTCCCAGGAATCCGGCGGCCGCCAACAACTGGCGGCGGTTCAGGTAGAACTTCTCCGGGGTCACCGCGCTTTCCGGCAATTCCCAACCAGGACGAGTACGAATCAGCATAGGCCTCCACTTCTATTAGACGATACGATCCAAGACCCTGGATGTGTGCCCTTCACCGGTTGATCGAAAAAGATCGCGCGCCCGGGCAACTTGGTGGTGCGGCAGGCCGAGGATGGAGGTGCGGATGGTCATGGAACTTCTGGGATTGAATGCCGTGAGCCCTGCAAAACATTCCCGGCACTCCGGGGGGCTCTAGGCATTTGCTGCCCGTGGAAACAATCAAACTGTTTGGGGCCGGATGGCGTCTAAAGGGTCAGGCAGCGCCGCGGCGGCAAAGTTGTTCAAGGTGACATTTGCGTCTGGCGTTATACTCACGATGAAGAGAAACAGCTCCATGGTCCGATATCTTACTTCTGTCAGCTTGGCCATTCTCTTGGGGTGTGCTCTGGTTTCCGGGGCGGCGGGGCAATCCGGGCCCAAGGCCACCATTCAGCCGCGCAAGAGCACTGCTGCGCCCAAGGTGGAGGAATCCCGCGGATCGAATATTCGCGTTGACACGAGTCTGGTGCTGATCCCGGTCACCGTCACTGATCCGCTGAATCGCTTCGTTACCGGCCTGGAGCGGGAGCACTTTAAGTTGCTCGAAGATAAGATCGAGCAGGAGATCAAGCAATTCGCCAGCGAAGATGCCCCGTTGTCGGTCGGCCTGGTGTTTGACGCTTCGGGCTCCATGGGCGCTAAGTTGAACAAATCACGGCAAGCGGCCGCGCAGTTCTTCAAGACCGCCAATCCGGAGGATGAGTTCTTTCTGGTCCAGTTCAATGACCGGCCGGAGCTCGTCGTGCCCTTCACCCACAACACCGAAGAGATTCAGAACCGCCTGGCCTTCACCAATGCCCGGGGCCGCACGGCGCTGCTGGATGGTGTGTATCTGGCCATGAACCACATGAAGAAGGCCAAGAACACGCGCAAAGCAGTCTTGATTCTGTCCGATGGCGGTGACAATTCCAGCCGCTATACCGAGAGCGAAATCAAAAATGCGGTTCGCGAGGCGGATGTGCAGATCTACGCCATCGGCATCTTTGAGCCCATCCACGCCCGTGGCCGGTCCGCTGAAGAACTTTCCGGGCCGGGTTTGCTGAACGAAATGGCCGAACAGACCGGCGGCCGCCACTTCGCGGTCGAGAATTTGAACGAGTTGCCGGACATCGCCGCAAAAATCGGAATCGAACTGCGCAACCAATACGTTATTGGTTATAGTCCATCCAACCAGATGCGCGACGGCAAATATCGCCGAGTCCAGGTAAAATTAAATCAGCCGCGCGGCCTTCCTCCGTTGAGGCCATTCTGGCGGCAAGGTTACTATGCACCAGCCCAATAGGGCCACCCCACTCCATCTCCGGCGCTTGCGTTTGCTTTTGCCCCTTTCGCTGATTTCATTGTCCCTGCTGGCGCAGGATCAGGACGCCACCTTCCGCTCCGATACACGCTTGGTGGTGCTGCACGCCTCCGTGGTGGATAGCAAAGGCAAGCTGGTCACTAATCTTCCCAAAGAAGCGTTTAAGGTGACTGAGAACGGTCAACCGCAACAGGTGCGCATCTTCCGCCGGGAAGACGTGCCGGTCTCGCTCGGCCTGATCGTCGACAACTCCGGTTCGATGCGCAACAAGCGCACCAAAGTGGAAGCGGCGGCGCTGGCGATGGTGAAGGAATCGAACCCGCGCGATGAAGTGATGGTAGTCAACTACAACGATGAGGCCTACGAGGACGTCCCGCTCACTTCCGACATCAAGAAGATGGAAGAAGGTTTGCAGCGAATCGACGCCCGCGGCGGTACCGCCATGTACGACGCCGTCGCCATGACCATCGACCGGTTGAAGCAAAAGGGCAAGCGCGAGAAAAAGGTGATCATGCTGATCACCGACGGCAACGACAACGCCAGCCTCACCAAGCTGGAGCAACTGCTCCGTAAAGTGTCGAATGAAGAGATCGTCATCCACTGCATCGGCATTCTCGAAGAGGAAGAGCGCACGGCCGCCCGCAAAGCGAAACGCGCCGTCGAATCCATGTCCACCGCTACCGGCGGCCTGTTCTTCTTCCCCAAGGATCTGGCCGAGGTGGAGCGCATCTCGCTCGAAGTGGCGCACGACATCCGCAACCAGTACGTGCTGGCCTACTCGCCCACCAACCAGACGCTCGATGGGAGCTTCCGGACCATCAAGGTGACGGCGAACGGGCCGAACAAGCCCACGGTCCGCACCCGCACCGGCTACTACGCCAGCGCTGAGAAAAAGAAGTAATGCTGGCGGTCCTGTGGCGACTCTCGCGCGGCTACCGGCTGACGCCCTGGCGCAGCCCGTACCTGAAGTGGCGCATCGAAACCTACGCCGGCATTCCGGCGGATGAGATCGACGCCGCTACGTTTTGGAAGTTTACCTGGAGCCACCGCAAGGATCTCGCCCGGTTTCTGCACTGGGCGGAGATGATGCGGTAGCGAGCTAGATATTCTGCGTCACTTTTGACAACGCCCGCGGCTGGTCCGGATTAAGCCCCTTCTCGGCTGCCAGGTGTGCTGCGAAGAGCTGCGCTGGGATGATGTAGGGGATGGGCGTGTAGAGCTCGTTCAGCTTCATCGGCAACTGCAAGTCCGGTTTGCTGACATCCTTGTTGCTCGTGTCGCTGATCACGAACGTCTCGGCGTGAAGGGATTGCAGTTTGGTCAGCGTTTCGCTCACTGCCGTCCAGGTGACGCCCGAGGGGGCGAACAGGAAGGCCGGGAAAGTCCGTTCGACCATCGCGATGGGCCCATGTAGCAGGTCGGCCGAGGAGAAGCGTTCGGCGACGACGTAGCAGGTCTCCATCAGCTTCAAGGCCATCTCAAAGGCGTTCGCGTAGTTCAGGCCACGGCCCACGACGACGGCGCGCTCCATGTAGTGATACCGGACGCACCGCTCCGCCACCTGCTTTTCGAGCGTGAGGGCTTTGGCCGCCAGATCCGGCAGCTTCTCCAGATCCTTCAGCTTCAGGTCCGCGCCCAAGGCCCAGGCGATCAGATACATGGCCAGCAACTGGCCGGTGTAGGTCTTGGTCGCCGCGACGCTCTTCTCTTTGCCCGCACGGACCTGGATGGTCTGGTCCGCCAACCGGGCCAGCGTTGACTCGCTCTCGTTGGTGACGCCGATGGTGAAGGCACCCTGTTCCTTGGCGCGTTCGAGGACAAAGTTGACGTCGGTCGATTCGCCTGACTGCGACACACCGATCACCAGCGTGTCGGCCATGTTCACCGGCGCCCGGTAGAGCGTATGCACGCTGGGCGCGGCCAGGGAAACGGGAATGCCGGTGGAAATCTCAATCAGATAACGCCCGAACTGCGCGGCATTGTCGGAGGTGCCGCGCGCGGCCAGCACCACCAGTCGCGGCGGGTGTTTCTCAAAATACTTGCGCAGCTTGACGATGGCCGCGAGTTCAGATTTCAAAGTCCGGGCCAGCGCGACGGGCTGTTCACGGATCTCCTGGAGCATCAAGGACACGACCACTATTATGCGTGGTCCGGCTGCGGTGATGTCTCAAGCTTCTGCCGGGCCCCGCCGGGCGGCCCTAAGATATTTCCCTCAGTAGAGATTTTTGGCCCGATGGTGCGACACTTGAGGCTGAACAACCGTGATTCAATTCGAACTCGATACCGACCGCCAGCTGTTTGAGAACACCTGGACTTTTGCGAAATCGCAAGTGAAGCGCCTCATCGACACGCATCCGGACTTCTACCCGATGTACACCGAAGACGGCCAGTGGAAGCATGGCAAACCGGCCTGGACCCACTGGTGCGATGGCTTCTTTCCCGGCATGATGTGGCTGTTTGAAAAGCGCTCCGAGGGCAGCGAAGCCGCCTACTGGATGCAGCAAGCGATCCGCTATTCAGAGCCGCTGGAGCACCGCAAGCTGGACCGTGATGTGCACGACCTGGGCTTCATCTTCTTCTCCACGTACTATCGCTGGTTCCGCAAGACCAAGGATCAGGCGCTGAACGAAGTGCTGATTGAAGCGGGCAAGACGATGTCGCTGCGCTTCAAGGAAAAGGGCCAGTACCTGCGCAGTTTCGTGGCCGACAATTCGCTGTTCATCGACATCATGATGAACGTCGGCATCATTTTCTATGCCGCGCGCGAAACCGGTGACCCCAAGCTGCGTCAAGTGGCGATGCGCCACGCGTTGACCACGCGCAAGTATCTGGTCCGTGGCGATGGTTCGACGTCGCACGAAGGTCTGTTTGACACGGAAACCGGCGAGTTCCTGAAGCAGACCACGCACCAAGGGTTCCGTGGGGATTCCTGCTGGTCTCGCGGCTTGGCCTGGGCGCTGTATGGCTTTGGCACCTGCTACGAGTATTCGCGCGACCCGCGGTTCCTGGAAACGGCCGAAGCCTGCGCCGACTACTACATCACCTTCACGCCCGCCGATGGCGTGCCGCCGTGGGACTACAACCCGCCGGCCGACTACAAGGGCCACGACGGTGTGGATGCCAGCCGCAAGCAGGTAGACACCTCCGCCGCCGCGATCACGGCTGCGGGTCTGCTGCGCTTGTCCCGCTTGATCCAGGATCCGGTGAAGGGCCACTTCTACTGGACCACCGCCGTCCGCATCCTGCGCAGCCTTTCTGAGAAGCACGTGCCGCACACCAACCCCAAGTGGGAAGGCGTGCTCGGCGGCGGTGTGTATCACATCCACAAGGGTCTGGGCGTCAACGAAAGCGTGATGTGGGGCGAGTACTTCTTTATTGAAGCCCTGGAGCACGTTCTGCGTCCGCTGGCGTAGACCGGACAAATCCGAAAAGTGATTAGCCCCATGCGTCAAGCGTGGGGCTTTTGCTTTTGCTCTATGCCTTCTGCCGTCGGCCCAGCCCCATGCGTCAGCTTGGGGCTATTGCGAGGTCCAGCACAAAGCCCCAAGCTGACGCATGGGGCTAGCTTTCTGCGGCCACCGCTGGATCGGTAGCCCATGGCCGGGTGGGCGTCGTAGAATAGAGATGCTGTGACCCGCCCGGTTCTACCACTCCCCGAGATCGAAGATGAAGAGCTGCATGAGCACGCCAAGCTGTTCCATGTCGTGCTGCTGGATGATGACGAGCACACGTATGATTACGTCGTCGACATGCTGCAGAAGCTGTTCTTCATGTCCGCCGATCAGGCCTTTACGCATGCCGTCGAAGTGGATGCGCAGAAGCGGACGATCGTCATGACGTGCGAGCTGGAGCCCGCCGAATTCGCCCGCCAGCAGATCCATGCCTATGGCGCTGATTGGCGGATGGTGCAATCAAAGGGTTCCATGAGCGCCATCATCGAGCCCGCGCAAAACTAGTCCCCAAAGGAGCAACCCCCATGTCGCGAGTGGCCCTGGTTACCGGCGGATCCCGCGGCATTGGCCGCGCCATTGCGGAGCGGCTGCAGGCCGACGGCTATCGTGTCGCGATCAGCTACAAGCAGACCCGGGGCACGCTGGAAGTGCTGCTGGCCGTGCAGGCCGACATCGCGGATCGCGAGCAGGTGAAGCGGTTGGTGGCGAAAGTCGAAGCAGACCTGGGGCCGGTGGAGATTTTGGTCAACAACGCCGGGGTGTTGAACCGCGGCGACCTGTTCGACATGAACACGGCTGAGTTTGAAGCGATGCGTCAGGTGAACGTCGATGGGTTAGTGGCGATGACGCGCGCGGTCGCGCCCGGCATGATGGAACGCCGTTTCGGCCGCATCGTGAACATGAGCTCCATTGCCGCGCACGGCACGGCCTTTGCGGGCACCACGTTCTACGCGGCGACGAAGGCGGCCGTCATCACGCTCACTCGCCGCTTCGCCTTCGACCTGGGCCCCCACGGCATCACTGTCAACGCCATTGCCCCGGGCTTCATCATGACCGACATGGTCACGCAAGGGAAGTCGGAAGCTGAGGTGCAAGCGGTCGTGGAGCGCATGTCCGACCGCGCCATGACACGCCGCATCGGCACTCCGGAAGACATCGCGAACGGCGTGGCCTTTCTCGTGAGTGACGCCGCCGGGTTTGTCACGGCGCAGACGCTGACCATTGATGGCGGGCGGATGGACTACATCTCGCACCCGTAGGCCGTGCGGTTCCGGTGGTGCCGTATTCTAGGAGAAGTATGTCCAACTTGGTGTTTGAAGTGGTGCAGGAACCCGATGGCGGCTATTGTGCGGAGTGCCTGACGGAGAACATCTTCACGCAGGCCGACAACTGGGACGAACTGCGCGCCAACGTCAAAGAGGCGGTCGCTGCGTACTTCTTTGATCAACCTTTGCCGACGTCGGTTCGCCTTCACTTGGTGCGTGACGAGGTGCTGTTGGTCGCGTGAAGATTCCACGCGATCTATCAGGCCTCGATCTGGTCCAGGTTCTGTGCGCTCATTGGAACTATCGGCGGGTCCATCAAGTGGGAAGCCACATCATCCTTGAAACTGAGCAGCCCAGCCATCAACGCCTGGCCGTTCCGGCCCATCATCCATTGCGAATCGGAACGCTGAACTCCTTGCTACGGGCCGTGGCGGCGCACAAGGGAGTGACTCGCGAGGCGATTCTTAACTCACGTTAGGCGAAGCTACCCCTTCGCCCGCGCCGCCCTCCAACCCGCCGCCATCGTCTGCCGCATCTGAGCCAGCGCGGCAGAGTGGGCTGGGTTGCGGCTGAGGTTGGTGAATTCGTGCGGGTCGGTCTGGTGGTCGTAGAGCTCTTCCTTGTCAGCTGACCCCGGCTCTTTCGCCGCCGCCGGGGCCTCGCCGGCCCATTGGATGTAGCGGTAGCGCTGATTCACCACCGCGCGGCCCACGATATTGGGCGGCTGGAAAACCTGCGTGAAGGCAGCCGTCTTCCAGGGGCGTTGCGGGCGGTCGAGCAATGGCGCGAAGCTTTGGCCTTCCAGGTGCGCCGGAGCGGTGAGGCCGGCCAGTTCCGCCACCGTTGGGTAGACGTCCACCAGTTCCACCAGCGCGCGGCTGCTGGCTCCGCGAGCCTTTCTGCCGGGTGCGGCGACGATGAGCGGGACGCGGGAGGATTCTTCGAACAGGCTCCGCTTCTGCCAGCGGAAATGCTCGCCCAGATGGTAGCCGTGGTCGCTCCAGAAAACGACGGCGGTGCGGGCCAGCTCGCCCTTCTTTTCGACCGCTTGCAGCACCTGGCCCACCAGCGAATCCATGTAGCTGACCGAGGCATAGTAAGCGCGCAGCACTTCGCGCTTGTCCCGCTCATTCATCTTCATGTCGCCGCCGCGGCGGGTGATGGTGATCTCGCTGAGTTGCGGGATGTCCTCCAGGTCGCCGACGGGGTTGGTGCGGAGGTCCACTTTGTCGAGCGGATACAGATCAAAGAATTTCGACGGCGCCACCAGCGGCACATGGGGCCGGAGCAGGCCCAGGCCCAGGAAATAGGGCTGCGGGCGCGGCCCACGGATCAGCTCGACGGCTTGGTCGGCGGCACGTTGATCCGCCTGATCGCGGCCATCGTCCGCAAAAGAGATCCACTGAAACGCATTGCCCGAAGGAAAACCAGGAGTGGGGTTGCGGCCTTCGCCCACGGTCTTGTTCTCCGGGCCATCGAGGCTCACGGCGCGATTCCAGGACGGCGGATCGTCCCACTTGTTGGTGCCGATCGATTCCGGCACATCCATGTGGTACATCTTGCCCAAGCGCGTCGATTCCCAACCGCTTCGCCGGAACAGCTGGGGCAGGGTGACGGCATCGGGCAGCCGGTCCCGCACCGCGAGTTGGTTCTCCCAAATTTTGGTCGAGTCCGGACGCACGCCCGATAGCATCGAGGTGCGGCTAGGGCCGCAGAGCGGGAAGTTGCAGTAGGCGCGATCAAAGCGGACGCCCCGGGCGGCCAGAGCGTCCAGGTTCGGGGTCTTCACCAGCGGGTGGCCGTAGCAGCCGAGCGTGGCCCGGCAGTCATCGGACCCGATAAACAAGACGTTGATCCGCTCCGCCGCCGTCTTGCGGGGCAACGCCAGCATGGGCGCTGCCAGGGCGGTTCCCGCGAGAAGGCTGCGGCGCGAGATCATTTGCCCTTGCGCTTCTTCTCGTAGGCGGCGAAGCGGTCCCCGAACTCCTTGAAGCCCTTGCGGCCCATCAGCGCGAAGGTGAACTTCTTGCCGAGTTCAACGCCTTCCTGGTCAAACGCGTTGATGTTCAGCAGTTCGCCCATGAAGGCGGTCTGGAACTCCATCAGTTGCAGAAATGCGCCCAGGTGCTCTTCATCCAGCTTCGAGAGCGTGTAGTTGCAGTTGGGGCGCTGCTCTTCCGTGAGTGCGGCGGCGGTGGCCTTCTGCTCGGCATCGATCAGCTTGGCCAGTGATTGCCCGGCCAAATAGTCGAAACCTTCCAAGCCCAGCTTGCCCTTCGGGATCTTGCCGGAGGTGGCAAACTTCTCCACCGTCCAGAAGCTGAACACCTTGTCGTTGGGGCCTTCCATGTAGAGCTGCACCTGGCTGTGCTGATCCGTGGTGCCCAGGGCGGCAATCGGTGTCTGGCCCACGTGGACCACTTCGCCCGCGCGGTTCTTTTTCTTGCCCAGTGACTCCGCCCACAACTGCCGGAACCAGAACGCGGTGCCCCACAGGCGGTTGACGTACGGGAAGGCCACTTGCAGCGTCTTGCCCTTCTTGGTCCACACCAGATGATGGAACTGCGCCGCGCGAAGGGCGACGTTCTTGTCCAGATCCTTCGTCCAGCACAGCTTGGTCATCTCCGCTGCGCCCTTGCAGATCTTCTTGATGTCGAAGCCTGCCAGCGCCGCGGGCACCAGGCCCACGGCGGAGAGCACGCTGAAGCGTCCGCCGACGTTGTCCGGCAAGTGGAAGGTGGTGTAGCCCTGCTGCGTAGCCAGCACCTTCAGGTCACCCCGGCCTTCGCTGGTGACCACGGTGATCCGCGCCGCGGCCTTCTTGCCCAACGCCGCTTCCAGCCAGTCCTTGACGATCATGAAGGTGGCCACGGTTTCGGCGGTGGCGCCGGATTTGGCGATCACCACGACGTGGGTCTTCTTGGGCGTCATCGAGGCCAGCGCGCCTTCGACAAACTGGGGGTCGACGTTATCCAGGATCGCCAGGCGCGGGTTCTTGGCCGAGAAGGCTGCCTGCAACGGGTGCTGGCCGCGCAACCCGCAATCCAGCGCCCAGGCGCCCAACGCGGAGCCGCCAATGCCGACGACGCACACCGTGTCATAGGTGCCCGCCACCTTGCCAGCGTAGTCCGCGATGGAGGCGATCAGCTCCGTCTGGAACGGCAGCAACGGAAAACCGTAAGTCCCCTGTTCGGCGGACTGCTTGAAAGCGGCCAAAGCTTCGTAGGCCGCGTTGTCAGAGCCCTTCAAATCAGCCGGAGTGAGGCCGTGTTCGGGGCCGATCAAGCTCGAAAGAAGGTTGGAGGAGTCAAAACTGATGCGCACATTTGTCAGCTTATCAGGCTATGCGCCAACGTGAACCTCC
>JBIKMK010000615.1:0-3216 GCA_044359315.1 Bryobacteraceae bacterium
CTGGGCGAACAGAAGCTGGGCAACATGATCGCCGGGGCGCTGGCCACCAGCAAGGGCGTCACCGCCGTGCCGTTGACGTTCAACAATGAGCTGGCCGTGGTCAGCAGTGCGGGCGTCAAGAAGGTGAAGACCGGCATCGCCCCCTTTGGCGTGGCCCTGAATGCGGCGGGCACGGTGGCCTATGTGACCAACTGGGGTGGCCGATTCTCCAAGGCAGGCGACCTCACCGCCCCCACGGGTCTCGAACCCACCGCCGACCAAGTGGTGGTCGATAGCCGCGGCATCGCCGCCAGCGGCACCGTGGCCCGCGTCGATCTCGCGACGATGACGGTCACCGACACCATCGCCGTCGGCCTGCACCCGATGGCGATTGTCTGGGATGAAAAGCGCGGCCGGGTCTATGTGGCCAATGGCAACTCCGATAGCGTCTCGGTGATCGACAGCGCGACGCAGAAGGTGCTCCAGACCATCCCCGTGCAGCCCTTCAACCGCCCGGTGCGCGGCATCGCGCCCACGGCGCTGGCCTTGCGCGGCACGCAGCTCTATATCGCTTGCGGCGGCATCAACGCCGTGGCCGTGCTCGATATCACGTCATCACGAATCCTGGGCACCATTCCCACCGGCTGGTACCCCAACGCGCTCTCCGTCAGTGCGGACGGCCAGCACCTGGCCATCGCCTCCCTGCTGGGCCCCGGCTCCGGCTGGCGGGAGGAACCGCGCAAGCGCTTCGTGCACTCGAACCGCGGCTCCGTCAGCGTCGTCGCGATCCCCGATGCGGCGCAACTGGCCAGCTACTCGACGGTGGTCGCCGAAAACAACCGCCTGCCCTTGAAGGCTGACCCGCCGCGCCGCGCCATCGCCGCGACGCCGGTGCCCGAGCGCGCCGGCGAACCCAGTCTCATAGAGCACGTCGTCTTCATCATCAAAGAGAACCGCACCTACGACCAGGTATTGGGCGACATCCCCAAAGGCAATGGCGACCCCACGCTCACCATGTTTGGCCGCGACGTCACCCCCAACCAGCACCGGCTGGCCGAACAGTTCGTCCTACTCGACAACTTCTACGCCACCGGCGGCAACAGCGCCGACGGCCACCAGTGGTTGACCCAGGCCAATGAAGTGGCCTACACCCTGTGGCCGGGATACGCCGGGCGCAGCTACCCGTTCGATGGCACGGACCCGATCGCCTATTCCGACGGTGGCTTTCTGTGGGACGCGGCCTTGAAAGCGGGCCGCACGGTGAAGATCTACGGCGAGTACGCCGGACGCTTGGGCGAGCCGCCCTCCCTGCGGCACGAGCTTCTGACCGCCTGGAAGAACGGCGAAAAGTTCCTGAACCGCTGGCAGGTGACGGCCCCCATTGCTCCGGTGAACAAGCTGCTGGCGAAGAACTTCCCCAGCTATTCCAACGGCATCCCGGACGTGATCCGCGCCGACATCTTTAACGAAGACGTGAAGGCGTGGGTGAAGGACGGCAAGATGCCCAACCTCACCCTGCTCCAGCTGCCCAGCAACCACACCTACGGCGCCTCCCCCGGTGCCTCCACGCCCAAGGCGATGGTGGCCGATAACGACCTGGCGGTAGGAAAAGTGGTGGAAGCGCTCTCCCACACGCCCTTCTGGAACAAGATGGCGATCTTTATCGTGGAAGACGACGCGCAGAACGGCGTCGACCACGTGGACGGCCACCGCACCGTCGCCCTGGCCATCAGCCCCTACATCAAGCGCGGCAGCGTCGATTCCACCTTCTACGCCCACCAGAGCATGCTGAAAACCATCGAACTGATGCTCGGCATGCCCGCCCTGTCATTGTTTGACCTGATCGCGCTCGACATGCGCGCCAGCTTCACCAGCACGCCGGATCTGACGCCCTACACCGCCGTCGAGCCCACGCAGTCGCTCTTCGACCGCAACCCGCAATCCAGCGCCCTCCGCGGCCAAGCCCGGCAAGACGCGCAAGCCTCCGCCAAAATGCGCTGGGACGTCCCCGACGCCGCGCCCACCAATGCGCTAAACCGGATCCTGTGGCGGATGCACAAATCCACCCCCTACCCCGGCGTCCGCCGAGCGGTTTTTGCCCCGCTGACGGTGGAGGTAGAGGACGACGACCGCTAGCCCGTGGTATCCTGTCAGTTGTTCGGGGCGTGGCTCAGCCTGGTAGAGCGCCTGGTTCGGGACCAGGAGGCCGGAGGTTCGAATCCTCTCGCCCCGACCATCTCCTCAATGAGTTACGCCTCCCGCGTGCGTACAACATGACGACGCGATACTCCTGCGTCTGGCCCATTTTCCTGACCAATTTGGAGGGAGCAAGCGCGTAATGGCTATTGGTCCCAAAATGCCGTTCTCCAAACGCTTCGGATACCACCCACCCCCGAAGGAAATCACGATTTGGGAGGAAGCGCCCGAGACTCTCCGTTATTTCGTTCTCAAAACTGCCGAAGATATGGACTTCGGTCCGCAAGCGCTGCGGACAACGATCTGCGCGGTTCTGCGGGTTCGCCCGAACGAAGAATACAACTGGGAGGTTGACGACGTTCGGCGCGAGGCTTCGGCCCTAGTATACGGATGCGACTGGTTCAAATTTTACGACTTTCTGGAGAAGGTCCGGCAAGGAGTTGTCGGCAAACACTCAGGCCAGATTGCGTTTAAGTCGGGCGCACGAGGGCAGGATTTTGATGAAGCGGTAAACGAGTTTTTTATTGATGAAGGCATCGGCTGGCAGCTGACCAACGGTGAGCTCGTGACGCGCGGTTCCGAGACCTTTGAGTCCAATGTCCGCGGCGCAGTCAAAGCACTCAAGGCGGCAGGCCGTATGACCGCCCACGATGAGCTTCTCGAAGCACTCAGAGACTTGTCACGGCGTCCCGACGCGGATTTGACAGGCGCAATACAGCATGCCATGGTCGCGCTCGAATGCGTGGCGCGGGATGTGTGCGGCGATGAGGGGGCAACTTTGGGCGCGATCATAAAGCGATACCCGGGCATCATTCCGAAGCCTCTAGATGAGTCCGTTTCCAAGGCGTGGGGCTTTGCCTCTGAAATGGCACGCCACATCAAGGAAGGCCGAAAGCCGGAGCGCCGTGAGGTCGAACTAGTGGTCGGAATAGCGGCCACGGTGGCGACGTATTTGAGTCGCTAGAGACCACCGGATTTTCAATTCGGAAATGCAGAAGATGGGGCTAAGGCGCGATGACCCGGAACCAGTCGCGCATCACC
>JBIKMK010000616.1:0-3215 GCA_044359315.1 Bryobacteraceae bacterium
ACGAACAATGCAAGAATTCCACGAGCGATCATGCCTTTCAGTTTACTATCTGTCCATGCGGCCCGTCATCATCCTGTTTGCCCGCGCCCCCGTTGTGGGCCACGTGAAGACCCGTCTGATCCCCGCCCTGGGGCCGGAGGGTGCGGCCATGCTACACGTCCGTCTGGTCCGCCACGCCCTGCACCACCTGGAACCTTATGGTGACCTGGAACTTCACACCGATGTCCGCACCGAAGCCTGGCCGGAATTCCGTGGGCCGCGCGTGGTGCAGGCGGAAGGCGACCTGGGCTACAAGATGTATCGCGCACTCGAACAGCGCGGCCATGCGCTGCTGGTTGGTTCCGACGCCCCCGCCATCCCCGAGATGCATCTCAAGTCGCTGCTCGATTCGCCCTCAGAAGTCACGCTCGGGCCGTCGGACGATGGCGGCTTCTACGCCATCGCCACCCGCCGGACTCACGCCCGCATGTTCGATCACGTCGAATGGTCCAGTGGTCATGAATTGAAGCAGACGCTCGCCGCCTGCCACGCCGCCGGATTGACCACCGCCATCACGCATTCCTGGTTCGACGTCGATCTGCCGGAAGACTTAGAGCGATTGCGAAAACTCGGCATCCAATAGGCGAATGCGCATACTCTTGTTCTCGGGCAAAGGCGGCGTCGGCAAAACCAGCCTGGCCGCGGCCACCGGACTGCAACTAGCCCGGCTGGGCCATCGGACCCTGGTGATGTCGGTCGACCCCGCCCACTCGCTCGGCGATTCATTCAACCTCCAAGGCGATCTCTTCCACGGCCGCACCTCGGCACCGTTCCAGGTCAGCGAGCGCCTGCACATCCACGAAGTAAACATCCAGCACGAGATCAAACGCCACTGGCGCGAGATCACCACCTACGTCACCAGCGTGCTGCGCACCACCGGCATCGGCGGCGTCGAAGCCGAAGAGCTGGCCATCCTGCCGGGCATGGAAGAGCTCTCGGCCATGATGTACGTCAACCAGTACCGTCGCGAAGGCCAGTACGACGTCATCGTGCTCGATTGCGCGCCCACGGCCGAATCGATCCGCTTCATCTCCATGCCATCGACGCTGGACTGGTACATGAAGCACATCTTCCCCATGCAGCGCAGCGTCATGAAGGCCGTCCGGCCCATCGCCAACAAGCTCTCTCCGGTCGAGATGCCGCCCGATAGCTACTTCGGCAACATCCTGGACCTGTTCCGGAAACTGGAAGGCATCGACGAAGTGCTGGAAGATCCCACCCAGTGCAGCGCGCGGCTGGTCACGAATGCCGAACAGATGGTGCTGCGCGAAACCCAGCGCGCCTTCGTCTATTTCTCGCTCCACGGCTTGACCGTCGATTCCATCCTGGTCAACCGCGTACTGCCGGAAACGGTCGAAGATTCCTTCTTCACCGAATGGCGGGCCTCGCAGCAAAAAGTGCTGGCCGAGATGGACAGCTACTTCGCCCCCGTGGCCGTCAAGCGGGTGCCCTTGTTCAAGCGCGAAGTACTCGGCATTGAGCGGCTGCAACTGCTGGCGGAGGCCGCGTACGCGCCCAATGAAGACCCCTCCGTACCGCTCAGTCTCGACCGCCCCTACGTCTTCGACAAAGTCGCCGACGGCCACTACCTGGTGAAGTTGACGCTGCCGTTCGCCGTCAAGGGCGAAGTGGGACTCTTCAAGAAGGGCGATGAACTGGTGGTGCAGATCGGGTCCTTGCGGCGTCACATCGGGCTGCCCACGTCGATGGCCGCGCTGTCGCCGGCAAAGGCTAAGCTGGAGAATAGAATGTTGACCGTGGATATGAAGGAGGCTCAATGAGCGATCAAAAGCAGTGCGTCTGCATGGGCGCGGGACCCGCGTTGTCCCAGTTGTTGACCAAGCTGGGCCCAGGTGAAGAAGCCGCTGAACACTTCCGCGGCGCGCGCGTCGAGTTCCTGAAAGGCATCCGCGCGTTGATTGACAAGCAGCTCGAATCGCTGGCCAAGCCGGAGTCCAAGGGCTCCAAAGTCACCGTTGAATAGGGTCACCGTCGAATAGGATATAGCCATGGCTGAAATTACCGAAGGCAAAAAAGCTCCCGACTTCACGCTGGAGACCGATACGGGCGAGAAGCTAAAGCTCTCGTCGCTGAAAGGGCAGAACGTCGTCCTGTACTTCTACCCCAAGTCCGACACCCCCGGCTGCACCACTGAAGCCTGCGAATTCCGCGACGCCTTCCCTCGCTTCAAGGGCAACGCGGTCATCCTGGGCATCTCGCCCGACCCGGTGAAAGCCCAAGCCAAGTTCCGCGCCAAGTTCGAACTCCCCTTCAACATCCTGGCCGACGTTGAACACGCGGTCGCCGAAGCCTATGGCGTCTGGGTGGAGAAAAGCATGTACGGCAAAAAGTACATGGGCGTAGCCCGCACCACCTTCATCATCGGTGCTGACGGCAAGATCGCCAAGATCTTCGAAAAGGTCAAGCCCGCCGGGCATGCCGCGGAAGTGGAAGAAGCATTGAAGGCGCTCGGGTAAGCCGGGCTCAACGATCCGGTTTCACCAGCCGCGCGTCGTAGTCCAGCGCTTCCACTTCCAATAACTCGATCCGCGCGAAATCCGGATGCGCCGGATTGATCAACCAGTTCGACTCTCGCGGTGCCACCGCCGACGGTACCACCATGACGCACTGTTCCTGCTCGGCGACAAACTGATCTCCCAGTAAAGCCAGCTCCGCCGGAGCCGGGGTTGTCCGCCAATTCGCGGGCAGCTCCGGCAGCGAAACCACTCGGCGGCTCACCGAATCCGGGATCGCTGCCCGCACCACCACCAGATCCCGGGGCGGGTGCGCCCGGTCGATGTGTACAAAGTATTCCAGCATGGCCAGTGAGAGATGCTCGGACGTGTAAACCACCCGCGTCCCCGAGCTGGACCAGCGGCCCCCATACCGGTAAGCGCCTTCGCCATCAAAAGCCGACGCCGCGTACGCCCGCCGCAGGATGCGCCAAACCGTGGTCAACTCACCCCGCCGTAAGCGATCCGCCCCAGCACTTCCTCCACCCGCCGCGCCCCCAGCTCCGTATCGAGCGCGGCCAGCGGTGTCTCGCCGCCCAGCGCCTCATTGGCCTGCTTCAGCCAACGTCGCGCGGACTCCTCATCCCCAATCAGCGCCTTGGCCAGCGCTAGCACGCGCGCCAACCGGTAAACCCGGTCCGATTCCTGCGGCGTCAACCGCTG
>JBIKMK010000065.1:0-11359 GCA_044359315.1 Bryobacteraceae bacterium
TGCCGTCTTCCATGATGATCTTCCAGGCGGTGTTTGAGCCCGCAATCGGGTCCATCGGGATTTGGCGCAGATACCCGGCTTCCACCAGATCCTGCAACGTCTGCGGAGCTTTCTGCTTGTCGTAGGTGTATTCGTCGATCAGCGTGCGTAGCGTGAACAGGTTGTTGCGCAGCACGCTTTCTTTGGCCCGGATGATCGACTTCTGGTAAAGCGGTACGGCGATCGAAACGATGATCGAGACGATGGCCATCACAATCAGTAGTTCAATCAGCGTAAAGCCCGCGTGGCGGCGCCCCAAGAGGCCGCTGGAGCTGACGCGGCGGTTAGTCCCACTCAGCATAAGGCGTGCCATCAGCGGCTTTCTCCATGGTCTTGCTATAGACATCAAACACGTTCTGCCCACCCCAGCTTTGTGATTTGGGGTCATCGTTGGTGGACCGGAAGCCCCACTCCGCTTTACCGGTGAAGGGATCCTTGGGGATGCGCCGCAGGAAACGGATCTTCTTGTCGGTGGCCGCTTGGGCTACTTTCACCCCTTCCACCAGGATCTCCAGTTTCTCCGGATAGCCTTCGGAGCCAATCTTCACTTGGCCCAACAGGCCCTGGTCGGAGGCGTCCTTGTACTTGTCGATCGCCGTGCGCATTTCCCGCAAGGCAAAGCGCAGTTCCTTTTCCCGTTCCCGCCGCACGCGGTACTTGGCCAGCGGCACGGCCATCGAGGTGAGCAGCGCCAGAATCGTGAAGGCCACAATCAGCTCGATCAACGTTAAGCCGCGCTGTCGAACGGAGCGGCGTGTCAGGCGGGCGGACATCGCTAGTTCACATTCACCGTCACGGAGTTGCGCGTAACGGGAATCGACTCCTTCCTGGAATTCTCCAGCAGCACATCTTCCAGCGACACCGTCACCGGCCCTTTTTGCAGCGTCTGGAATGTCAATGTCACCAGCGTCCCACTACCGGTAAAGCCCGCCGCACCGGCCGTCACGCGCGACAGCTTCACAGCTCCGCTGGCAATATCCCGGGCAAACGAAACCGGCTGATTATCGGACGTCATCGCGGGGCCGCGCACCACTTCCAGCAGGCGCAGCTTGTTCTTGTCAAAGTTCACCCGGAACGGAGCGCTCATCAGATCCTCGATGTTGGTGGCCTCCACCGTGATCGTCACGGTCCCGCTGAGTGTGGCATCCGGGGTGACGGTGCGAAGGTCCAGCCTCGCTCCCGGCGGCATCAATTGCGGACTCGCACTAGATGGCGGACCGGCCAGTGCGGGCGTGCTGAGCCCCATGGGCAAGCCGGGCGGCAGATTGGTGGGCGCGGGTAGGCCTGGGGCCGGAACCGTGGGCACCGGCGCTACTGCCTGAGGGGCCGCTGGAGCAGCTACGCCCGGCACCGGGACCATTCCGGCTGGCGCGGCTGGGGCTGGAGCCGCCGGGGCCGGCGTGGCTACTTTGGGTTCCGGACGCGGGCCGTAAGTCAGCTTGACATTCTGGTCATTGCCCGCGGCCACGCCGCGCAAATTCACCTCCGTAATGTCGGCCGACCGGACGATGCGCGGCACCAGCGCGATCAGCAGTTCTGACTCGCTTCTGTCCGTGCCCTGGCTTCCAAACAACAGCCCAAAGCCGGGGATGCTGGCCAGACCCGGGACACCACCCAGTGTCCGGGTGTTATTCAAGCTGGACAAGCCGCCAATCACGCTCACTTCGCCCTCGCGCAGGCGGACGTCCTCAAACACTTTGCGCTGGCCGATGACGGGTTGGCGCAAGCCGCCGACATCCACCTGATCGCGAATGTTCGACACTTCAATTTCGATGTGCATCGATACTTCTTCACTGCCATGGATCTTGGGCGTGATATCGACGTTGACGCCGACTTCGGCAAACTGGAACTGTGTCGAAACCAGCGGGTTGAAGCCCGCGCCGACGCCGCCCATGCCGGGCTGAAAGCTACCCGTCGCATACGGATAACGATCACCGATCTTCAGTGTGCCTTTCACGTTATCCAGCGTCCGGATCTGCGGATTCTGCAGCACGCGCGTCTGGCGGTCATCGAGCAGCGCCTGCACCAGCGCGCCGGGCCCGGCGATCGAGAAATTATTCGTCGATAAAGTGCCCAACCGGTTGAGTGTCAGATTCGAGGCCGGTGTGGTTGTCGTCGTCGTGCCCGTGCCCGTCCCGCCCGTGTTGGTGGGGGTGGAGGCCGCGGTGGTGCCAAACGAGACCGGAATGTTGATGCCCGGCTTGCCGCTGGTGGTGAACGTCGCCGCCAGCGAACGGGTCCGCGTGCGGTTGGCCTCCATCACGATGATGTCGATCACCACTTCGCTCTTGGGTTTATCGAGATCCAGTACCAGCTTCTGCGCTAATCCAATCTGGTCGGCCGTTCCGCGCGCCAGGATCGCCATCTGCGCGGTGTAGGTCAACAGCTGGCGCAGATTGGTGACGGCGCGGATCGCGCCCGCGATTTCGTTCAGCTCCTGTTGCGAAGTGACGTTGGTGAGATAAAACACCTTCACCACGTTGTCTTCATACTCGCGCCGCTTGGTCTGCTGATCCTGCGTGACAAAAATCGCATTGGCCGACAGCGGCTTCCAATAGGCTTTGGTCAGCACCGCCAGATAGTCCAGCGCTTCGTCCAGCGTCGAATTGTTGAGGTCCAGCGAAAAGTTCTTCCCCTGGTTCTGGTTGATGTAGTCCTGATCAAACAGCACATTCAGCCCGGCCAGTTTCGCCACGGTCTCATACAGCGTCTTGGCGGGCTGGTTGTTGATCTTCAAATTGGCGGGCAGCCGGGAGCTGGACTTTAGTTCCGGAACTGACTGCAGCGAGGCCATCCGCTCTTCGGTGTCCCGGCGGGCCAGGCCGGCGGGCGTCATCGCTGCATCTTCCTGCTTGGTCTCACCGCTCTTCAATTTCTCGATCATCTGGAACGTGCGTCGCAGTTCCTGCTCAGCAATCGAGGACGAGGGGTCCAGCGCGAACGCCCGCTGAAACTCGCGCAGCGCTTCTTCCAGCTTGCCTTCGCTGCGCAGCTTCTGGCCCGCATCGACGCGCGCTTGTCCGGCCCGAAAGCGCGCCTTGCGCACTCGCAGCAGATAGCCCGGGTCGCGCGGATCGGTCTTCAGGGCTTCTTCGTAGCGTTCGAGCGCCGTGGAATAGTCCTGGGTCGCTTCGGCGAGGTCCCCTTCCTTGACGAACTTGTCGCCTTTCTTGCTGCGGGCTTCGGCCATGCCCACCACTACCACCAGGGCCAAGGCAGCCAGTGCCAGGCACCGGATAGCCGTCCAACGGTACACTTGCAGATTCACGGTCACGGGTCCTCGCAGCTTCACGTATCATTTGACGAGCCAAAGTCCACCGGCGTGCATACTTATCTCCTTTTCCACAAGCCGTATGGCGTCCTGAGCCAGTTCTCGGGCGATGGAACACGTCCGACCCTTCGCGATTTCATCGCCATCCCGGACGTCTACCCCGTGGGCCGGCTGGATCATGATTCAGAGGGGTTGATGCTGTTGACGGACGATGGCCCGCTCCAGCACCAATTGTCAGACCCGAAGTTCGCCCATCCGCGAACGTACTGGGTGCAGGTGGAAGGAGAGATCACCGATGGGGCGCTTGACCAGTTGCGAAAAGGGGTGGCGGTGCAGGACTACGTGTCCCGGCCCGCCCAGGTCCGGCGGATTGCCCCTCCGCCGGTGCCTCCACGAGACCCGCCCATCCGCGTCCGACAGTCGATCCCCGATGGCTGGATCGCGCTGACGCTCACCGAAGGGCGCAATCGCCAGGTGCGTCGCATGACCGCCGCCGTTGGGTTCCCCACCCTGCGGCTGATCCGGTGCGCGATCGGAGAGTTGGCCTTAGCCGATCTGGCACCGGGCGCGTGGCGGCATCTCACGCCGACGGAATTGCAGGGGCTCCGCCCGAAGTCGGCAGAGGTCAGGAAAGGTCCGCCGAAGCGCAGTTTCCGCCGCTGAGCGCTATCCTGGTGTATTGAAGTCTGCTACCGGCATCAAGATTCTCGCTGACAACCGCCGCGCCGGGCACGAGTACGAGCTGATCGACAAGTACGAGGCCGGCATGGTGTTGACCGGCACCGAAGTGAAGGCGGCCAAACTGGGCCGCATCCAGCTGC
Source organism: Bryobacteraceae bacterium (assembly GCA_044359315.1). Lineage (GTDB taxonomy): Bacteria > Acidobacteriota > Terriglobia > Bryobacterales > Bryobacteraceae > JAPKYZ01. The sequence goes on from JBIKMK010000065.1 coordinate 4,132, forward strand.
GGGATGCCTATGCCGACATTCTGAAGAGCGAGGCGTGGCTGAAGAACGCGCACATCAGCGAATACTCCCACGGCAACATTTACAACCACCTGCCCGTGCGGGAACGCAAGCTGCTGCTGCACAAGGCCGAGATTGAAAAGCTGCACACGGCCATCCAGCAAAAGGGGCTCACCATTGTCCCCACCAAGATGTACCTGAAGAACGGCAAAATCAAGATCGAACTAGCCGTCGGCCGGGGCAAAAAGCTGCACGACAAGCGCGCCTCCGAGCGCGCCAAGGAAGCCAATGACGAGGCCAAGGAAGCCATGGCCCGTAAGAATCGCCAGTAAGCCAAACCTGGCACAAGTTTCGAGGAACACTTTTCGATGAACGTCCAACTATCTCTCGCCGCTGCGGCTAGCGTTGCCGCCGATGCGCTGGTTCTCCCTGTTTTCGAGGGAGAGATGCCTACTGCGCTACACCCCTGGATTGCCGAACTGGAAGCTTCCGGCGAATTCACCGGCAAGCCGGCGGAGCTTTCCGTCATCCCGCAACCCGCCGGATTCGCCGCCAAACGGCTGGTGCTGGCTGGGGCAGGGAAGCTGGACAAGTTCACCGGGGCGGAAGCGCGCAAGCTGGCGGGTTCCGTCTTGCGGACCCTGAAGGCGCGGTCGATCAAGTCGATCGCCTTCGTCACCGAAGCCGGACATCTGGGGGCCACCGTCGAAGGAGCGATCCTGGGCGACTGGGAAGCGGATGTCCACAAGCTGAACAAGGATTCCAAGCACCTGGAGTCCTTCACCGCGGTGGTGCCGGACGGAGCGCCCACGCTTGAGGCCGCGCTCGACCGCGCCCGCATCATCGGCGAGGCGCAGAACTTCGCTCGCGACCTGGCCAATGAGCCGGGCAATCTGTTGACGCCGACCGTGCTGGCCGCCCGGGCACGCGCCATGTCGGCCATCTATGGTCTCGATTGCGAAGTGCTGGATGAAGACCGGATGCGGCAGCTGGGCTTCGGCTCGCTGCTGGGTGTGGCCCAAGGCTCGGCTGAGCCGCCCACTTTCATGGTGATCCGCTACAGGCCTGCCGCTCCCGTGGAAGGCGTCCACCTGGCGCTGGTCGGCAAGGCGGTCACGTTTGACACGGGCGGCATCTCCATCAAGCCTTCCGAAGGCATGGAGCAGATGAAGTACGACATGTGCGGCGGCGCGGCGGCCCTTGGTGCCATGCAGGCCATCGCGCAGTTGAAGCCCGCCATTCCGGTCACCGCCTTCATTCCGTCGGTCGAAAACATGCCGGGCAGCCGCGCGCAGCGGCCGGGCGACATCGTCAAGTCGCTGTCGGGCAAGACGGTGGAAGTGCTGAACACCGACGCCGAAGGCCGCCTGATCCTGATCGATGCCATCACCTGGGCCATCCGCCAGGGCGCGACGCACTTGATTGACGCCGCGACACTCACCGGTGCTATCGGTGTGGCTCTCGGAGCCGTCAATGCCGGGGCGTTCACGAATGATCAGCCGTTGCTTGATCGAGTGCTGACGGCGTCCAAGAAGCAGGGCGAAAAGATGTGGCCCATGCCCATGGACGATGAATACAAGGAACTGCTCAAGTGCGCCTACGCCGACATGCCCAACATCTCGGGCGGCCGCGCGGGTGGCGCCATCACCGCCGCCAAGTTCCTGGAAGAGTGGACCGAAGGCAAGCCCTGGGTACATCTCGACATCGCCAGCACGGCCTGGAGCACGGAAGCCAAGCCGTTCCTCGCCAAAGGCCCCACCGGCTATGGTGTCCGCACCTTTGTCGACCTCGCGCTGCACTGGTAGGCTTTTCGCCTACAGCGTCTTCAAAAACGCAACCAGCGCCTTGCGGTCCTCCGCCGACAACTTCAAGCCGAACTCATGGCCCTCGATCGGCCCCGGCTGCATCCAGTAGCCCTTCGGCACATAGTCGCTCTTGACGCGGGCCGGGTCAAACCATTCCTCCAGCGTGTCTGCCCACCCGCCATGCCCAAACGCATTGCGATACCAGACACCGCGCAACGAAGGCACCTTGTAGAAACCGGTCCCGCGCCGGGCCTTCAAGGCCAGCGTCGTATCCGTGCCCACACTCACATTGAGAATGTCATCGCTCTTGCGCAAGTCCGCCGGAACCACAAATCCCTTCGCCACCGTCAGCTTGTTGTTCGTATAAAGCGGCGGAGTGTGGCACCCACCACAACCCTGTTGCGAGAACACCTTCTGCCCACGCTTGGCCAAATCATCGACAGGGTTCGGATTCTTTGGTGCCTCCAGCGAATAGATGTAGAGTGCCAAAGCGTACAACTGCTCATCGCTGTAGCGGGTCCCCTTCTCTGAGCTAAACGGAGTCTCCTTCAAGCTCGGCTGAAAATCGCCATAATGGGCCAGCGTATCGAGACCCTGATTGGTCACCGCATAACGAGCCAGGTCCCCAATCGAGCGATGCCGCGCAAATCCAGTCGAGTCCAGATACTTGTGATTCTTCACACCAATCAACGACGGAATATGAGGCGGGTGGCTACCGCTGGTCCCCTGCCGCGCGAGCACGCCCGAATGTGCCGCAGCCACTTGCCGCACCAACTCTTCTTTCGACATCCGTTCAAAGAACTTTTCTTTGCTCTCTAACCAAGGCGTGCCAAACAAAACCCAGGCCGACTCCTGCCGCCGCAACAGCACTTCCGGCTTCACGTCCTTCGCCCGTTGAATCGCCGCTTCATCCCGGCGAAAATCCACCACCCCCTGCGCGCCAGCAAGATAGCTCCCATCCGGCATCACCCGCGTGTGACAACCGGCACAAGAATTGATGCCAATCTCCAGTACGCCCTTTTTGCGAATGATGAACTGGTTGCCCGGGATAAACGGCGGCAACACTCCGTCCTTTGAAGCCGGTAATGGATTCTTGAAAAACGTCTCCCCCGGCCGGTACGGAAACAACAGCGGCTCATGCTCAAACACCAGCTTCCCCGCGGCAATCCAGTCTTCTTTGGTCTTCAGCTGGGCCGGGTCAAACACCACCTGCGGCTCCTGCTGCTTCAGCCATTCGATATAACCGGCCGGTTCCTTCCCCGGCTCATACATCGGGTAGGTCTTGTAGATCGGCCGCACCTTCAGCGCATAGTATTCCTGGGAGCTCATGTGCTTCGGCGAGCGATCCCGCTGAGCCAACGGCAACTCAAACCGCTCCACCGCTTCGTCATCCCAGACCTTCGGAATCTCAGGCTTAAACCCTTGCCCGTTCGCCACCACCACCAACACGCACACCCCAACCGCAAATCGCATCATTCTGTACTAAAATTACCACCCCCGGCGGGCCCCAAATTCGGCCATGAGGGGGCAAAACAAGACGTGAAACCGACTTGGGTAGGCTCCGTCGCGTGAGTGTCTTGAATGAAGAAAAGAAGCAGCTACTACTGGCGTTACGCCCCCGCCGCCGCGCTTCGGGCGTTCATCCGCATTTTGGCGTTTGGTGTCGCCAGTTGATCGAGCAGTGATTCATGGGTGGCTGGCTCCAGGACGTAATGGATCCCGCCCTGATCTTCACTGATGACCGCTTGGCCATGCGCTACAAAGATTGTGCACAGTTGCCGCTCTCCGGCATTGAGGGCGCTGGCCGCTACTCGCAGCATGCCGGTGGGGTCGGGCTCCAGCTTGCGCAGAAAGTCCCGCACAAACACCTGGCCGTCTAGTGATTCAACCGTCGCCGCCGCGCCCAGCAGCCGGTGCTCGGATGAGGCGGCGATGTAGGGTCCGGAGGCATAGGCGATCAGGAAGATAATCACGTCGATGAACGCCGCCAGCAGCAGCGCGAAGATGTGGCGTCCGTTGGGGGCGCCCAATGCCGCAAGGGCCAGCAGCAGGTCCTCCTGGCCGCCGGAGGTTTTGTCGAGGTTGCTTGAGTAGTCGGGAACCTCGGGCCGTTTCAACGGGCCTGAATGCAGCTGCCGCTCCGCTTCCGCCCACGGGATGCTGTCGTAGACCTGCCTGAACGCCCGCAACTGCTCCTCGCTTGATTGGGTCGGCTTCAGCTGCGCGCGCAAGCCCGCCAGTGCCTTCTGCGAAGCCTCGATCTGTTCCAGCGACTGGCGCGTCAGCTTGGCATAGCGTTCAAAGGCGGTGTAGCGCAGGCCCGCTCCAGCGCCCTCCTGGTAGCTGACGCCGTAGGTGCGGGCCTCCGTGCTGACGGCCTCCCGAATGTTGGCCAGATATGGGTCCGCGTCCTGGGCGCGCGCAATGTGGCCCACGGACTTCTCCGCTTCGGCCATCTCGGTCAACGCCGCCACGTGCCGCCGGGCTTCTAGCGCCGCCCCAGAAAGAATCTCCCCCGTGGCCCCGGTGGCGGCGTTGATCTTGTCGTAGAGCCCGCGCTGGATCTCCGCTGGCCGTTCCCGCTCGGCGAACCAGGTGTAGAGGCTGACGTAGGAGAACGCAATGGAGACGCACGCCGTCACCGCGTAAACCGCGATCAACAAAGCCCGCCGGGCCCGCCCAAACCCCACCAGCCACGCCACCAGCACCAGCGAGATCTGAATGCCCGCCGAAGCCAGAAACGCAAACCATGGATTCAGATAGAGCCGCATCCCCTCAAACGTGGTGTACCAGGAGACCAGCGCCAGCAGGCAACTGGCGATAAACAGACCCGTCACCACGGGCCGGCTGGGTGAGGAATCGGAGGCCCCGGGGGAGGAAAACGCAAACGGCATGGAATGCTCCTTAGGGAGTGCATACGGAAACGCAGGAGAAATGTTCGCGTGGGCGAGATTTACCTGGGGTGAATGCGGACCCCCCTTGTAACGCGGCCCTTGCATTACACTCAGAGAAGAATGGCAGCCACCATCGACATTGGCACCTTCATTGAGCGGCGGCCAGGACTACGCGGCGGCCGTCCCGTGATTGCAGGGACCGGGCTATGCGACCGGACCATCGCCTGTTGCTTTGCGTATCACGGCCAGACGCCACAAGAGATTGCTGACAACTACCCACACATCAGCTTGGCCCAGGTTTACGCCGCCATTTCCTACTACCTCGCGAACCGTCAGGAAATTGACGATGATTTGGCGGCCGAAGCAGCGTTGGAAGAGCAGCTTGCCAGCCAAGCCTGAGGCGTTGTGAGACAGCGCGCCAGTCTTTATCTGGACGAGGATTTCTGCGACACCGCCTTGGTGAAGAGCCTCCGCAAGTCTGGCCTGTTGACGCTAACCGCAGCCGAGGTTGGGATGCTTGGCAGGCCCGATGAAGAGCAACTCTCGTTTGCGTCCGAACGCGAACTCACCATCGTTTCCTACAACATCCGAGATTTTCAGCGGTTACATACCGAACGCGTCGCGCTCGGCCAACACTCAGGAATCATACTGGGTGCGCAGCAGCGGTATCCGGTGGGGGAGGTGGTTCGGCGCCTGCTTCGGTTAATCGATACCATCTCTGCGGCCGAAATGCGCAATCGCCTAGAATTCCTGAGCCGCTGGGGCTAGCGGCTCAGCCCAAGGCAGTTCACTTCATCTCCACAACAATGGTTCGGTAGGCCTTGCCTTGCGCGGTCAACTGCGGCGCGTCCTCACCTTTGTCGTGCCACAAGACATCGCCGGACTTGCGTTCCCGGATCTCGATGGCGCCGGTCTTCGAATCCTTGCGTTCGTACTTTGCGTCATCCAAGAACACGATCACCTGATCGGTGGGCCGGATGTAGGGGGTGCGGGGTTGGCCGGGTGAATAGAGCATCTCGGAGATGCGGACCTTTTTGTTTTCGAGCTTGGTCTTCATCGTGGGTGGCGCGGCGGCGGTCATCAGCAGGGCGGTCAGGCCGCTCGATACCAGGGCGGTCAGAATGATCTTCTTCATTTCGGGGCGTACTCCTTGCGAACTAGAAAGACGTAGCTCAAGATGCCGATCAGCAGAAACACAAACACGGCGATCAAGGGCGCTTCCCAGCCGCCCGTTGTCCGCCGCAGATAGGCCGTCAGCAGCGGCACGACGACACCTGGCAGATTGGCTGCCGTGTTCTGGATGGCGGCCAGCCGGCCGGCCGGGGCGCCCGGTAGCATGGCGGGTGTCAGTGCCCAGTAGTTGCCGGTGGCCAGGCCCAGGCCGCTCAATGAGAAGACCGCGATGGCCAGCGCCAGGCTTTGCGAGTCAACATACGCCCCCAGCAGCTCAGTTGAGGCGATCAGCAGTCCACCGCAGATGAACAGCTTGCGCACCTTCACCAGGTCATGACCCTTGCGGATGAAGTAGTCCGCGGCGTAGCCGGACACAATGGCCACGATGGCGAAGCCCAGGTAGCTGAACCCCGTGTAGAGGCCGTTGTCGGACAGCTTCAGCTTCCAGCGTTCGGCGAAGTAGCTAGGGAGATCCAGCAGGCAGAAATAGTTGAAGTACTGATAGCAGAAGCTGCCGATGATGATGCCCCAGGTGACGCGGTTGCTCATCAACTGCCTAAAGCTCAGCATGCCGGTCTCGGTCTTGACGATCACCGTCTTTTCAAGCTCGCGGTCGTTATCCTTCACCAGCAGCAGCCAGGGCAGCAGCCACACCATTGCCCCAAAGCCCAGCACCATAAACATCACCTGCCAGCCATAGGCATGAAGCAACCAGGCCGACAGGGGCGCCCCCAACGCGGGGCCGATTTTGGCCGAGGCCTGATAGAGCCCCATCACAAAGCCGTGCTTGCTGGAGGGGAAGTTCAGCCGGATCCACCGGATGCCGGCCGGAGTGTTGACGGCCTCGCCCGCACCCAGGAACAGGCGCAGCAGAAACAGTTGCGTCGTATTCGTGGTCCAGGCCGTCAAACCAGAGACCGCGCTCCAGATCAGGAAGCACGCGGCAAAGGGCCGCTTCACACCGTAGCGGTCGATCAGCCAGCCGGCGGGCACTTGTAGTACTGTGTAGCTCCAGAAGAACGCGGAGTTTAACCAGCCGCGTTCCACCTCCGTAATCTTGAAAAAGGCCTTAAAATCCGGCACTGTCAAGGCAAAGGAGAGATTTTGCCGGTCAAAGTACGCCACAATAAACGCGACGCACAAGAGCGTCACAATGGACCAGCGCCGCAGGGGGCTGATCATGAGAGAGGATGAAGAAGCGCTGTTGTCGTTCAAGAGAAGTACGGTATCATACGGCGCGATGGACTAGAACATGCAACTAAAAGTAATGGCATTCGTTCTGGCGGGCGGAAAGGGTACCCGCCTTTCGCCTCTGACCAAAGAGCGGGCCAAACCCGCTGTGCCGTTCGGTGGACGATA
>JBIKMK010000066.1:0-11347 GCA_044359315.1 Bryobacteraceae bacterium
GCCACGGTATCGATATCCAGTCCACTGGCGGGCAGAAACGGCACCCGGGGCGAGCCGCCGAAGCCATTCAGCGTCGTGTTGAAGGCCGCCCCCGGAAACGGCACGCCCGACACGAAGACCACCGCCGTCGCGGGCTGCGACGAAGCAAAGGTGGAGATCTGCGAAAACCGCCAGCCCTTCAGCAGCCGGTGGAGCTTTCCGGTCCCGGTACCTGGAGCCTCCCAAGTGGAGCTGACCACCAGCCGGTGACGTTGGTCCAGTTGGGAAGAAGCTTTTTCGGCCCGGTAGTCTCCATTGTTCAGTGTCCGCGGCCCTTCGCTGAAGAAGATGTTGTCGGCTCCGCCGCCCTGATTGAAATCGATGGCGTGGGACCAGGTGTAGGAGGCAAAGCCTTCCCAGCCCTGCCGCATCCGCCGCCGGACCTGCACGGCCAAGCCGTTGTAGTAACTGTTGCCGCCCGATTCGATGAGATTGATCCGTCGCCAATCCGGATTGATGCGGTTGATCAACCGGTAGCTGGGCGTTGTGTACTCGCCCACTTCCCTGCCCGCCGCATCCTCGATGGAATAGTAGATCGGCGCACCCATCCGGCCGATGTTGCTATCGCGCACCGTCGTCAGGTGCAGCCCACGGCTCCAGATATAGGAGGCATTGATGCTGAGGCTGGAACTGACGGCGTGATCGATGCCCAAGTCGCCTTGCTGGGTGTAGGGGTTCCGGTAGTCCGGCGAAGCCATCGTCAGATCGGTGGGCAGGCCCGCCAGGGCGCTGCTATTGGCCGCAGATGGAGGCAGCCGATTGGGGAACACCGGTCCGGACTCCTGATCGGACAGAAAGCGCCGCTCCAGTTGGATGGAACGCTGATACGAACCGTTTTCGAGAAACAACGTACTGACCACGCCGCCCGGGTAGCGGGCATAGAAAATGCCATACCCGGCCCGGAGCACGGTCCGCGAATGGTTCAGGCCCGCCGCCAGCCCGATGCGCGGCGCAAAGTTGGTGGCGATGATCGGAATGCTGCCGGTTTCCGGTTGCGGTAAGTGGGAGTACTCATACCGCACGCCATAATTCAGCGTGACGTTGGGCAGCAACCGGTGTTGGTTCTGGACATAGAAATTGTAGTCGCCAATGGTCTGATCAAACACCTCCCGGCCGAAGCGTTGCGAATAGGCCTGCCAGCGACGGGCACCGGTGGTATTACCGGTAAAGTCCCGCGCAAATGAGGTGAAATCCGCGTAGTCGTAGGTGCCATTGCGATTCCGCAGATAGCGCAGATACTCCTGGGTCCGGATGATGTCGGCTCCGGCGCGGACCGTGTGCGAGCCGGTGCTCCAGGTGATGTTTTCGGCCAACTGGAACCGGTTCTCACTGGGATTCAGCCGCGGAACCTCCGACAACACGCCCAGGTTCGGCTGGCCCTCGATGGAGATCTGGACGGTACCCGTGGCGGCGGGGATCAGGTTGGCGGGGAGGTCGTCGGCGTGGCGGTCCTTGAACCATCCGAACCGCAGTTCGTTGATCCAGCGGGCGTTGGGTGTCGCGGTCCAGGCCAGGCGGCCATAACGGGTCCGGACACTGGAGTTGCCATTGGCCCCGAATGCCTCGCCGTTGTTCAGCACGGACTGCGTCTGGTAGCCATTGGGTGAGGCCCAGCGAAGGTAGTTGAAGCTGGCGCTGACGGCGTTTTTTTCCGACGGGCGCCAGTCGATGCGGCCAAAGCCAAGCTCTGACCCGGAGGTCCGTTCCAGCACGCCAAAGTTCCGCCCCACGAACGCCAGTGCCGCGGCGCATTGTTGGGCCGTCGCCCCACAGGTGCCACGGAAGCGGCCATCGGGGCCGAACAGAGGCGGACGCGAAAGCGACGACACGATGGGGAAATCCCGCCGGTGGATTTCGCCATTGAAGAAGTAAAACAGCTTGTCCGGGATCAGCTTGCCACCCAGGCTGGCCCCCGCCTGATGCCGTTCTTCCGGAGGCTTCACGGTGGCATAGGGGTCCCGCGCCGTCATCGCGCGATTGCGGTAGAACCAGTAGGCCGTGCCCGCCGTCCGGTTGGAACCGCTACGCGTAACCGTATTGATAATGCCGCCCGAGGCCCGGCCATACTCCGCCGAATAGCCGGTGGAGAGCACTTGAAACTCCTGCACCGCGTCCTGCGAGATCTGCGCCGAAATCCGCGTGCGTCCGGCGTTCTCATGGAAAAACTGGTTGGAGGTGTCGTTGCCGTCGGTAAGAAACGCGTTGCCGCCGGCAATGCCGCGGAAGGAGACCAGTCCCGTGGATCCATCGGGAACCACGGCGGGCGTCAGCAGAACATAGCTGTCCACGCGGCGGCCATTGATCGGCAGATTGAGAATCTGCGACTCGTGGATGACCTGGGAGACACCGGCGCTGCCGCGGTCGGCCACCACAATCGATTCCTCCACCACCATGCGCGTGCGGCGTGGTGAAAGGTCCATCGTGATGTCCAGGGCGGTCTCTTCGCCGGTTTCCACCTCCACGCCGGTGTATTCCTGGTCCGCAAAACCGGCGAAACTGACCGTCACCACATAGCCCGGCGCAGGCGGCAAGCCCAGCAGTTGGAACGCCCCATTCGCGGAAGTGACCATTTCGCGCCGGACACCACGATCTTGGTGCGACACCACCACCGTGGCCGCCGCCACGCCCGCACCGGAAGGGTCTCGTACGGTGCCACTGATCGCCCCGGTGCCGGAAGATGATTGCGCCCCAATCGACGCGCTACTGACCAAGGCCAGAACCCAGGGAAGCCAGCGCGCCATCAATATCTGCGCATTCTGTTGTTTGATCATCAGCCGACTATTTAGTGGGCTTCAGGGCCATCACCGTTGCACACTTACCCTTATTTTCCAGACCCGCCAGATGAGCGATAAACCCGGCCCGTATCTCATCGGTATTCCAGCGGCCCTCAGTATTACGAAGCTGCAGAAAGCCGAATTCGAGGAAACTGTCGGACGCCTTGGGCATCTTGGCCACGGAAGTGGCCCCCTCCGGCGACCGGTAGCAGCCGTTGGGCGCTGGGGCAAAGCTGAGCAAGTCCTTCAACCAGGAGGAGGAAAGGCCCGCCGCCCGGCCAAAGCCAATGGCCGTTTCCAGATAGGGTGCCGCGATAACGGTGATGCCGGATTCCAGCGCCGGCCGGATCTGCCACCGCAGACGGAAGGCCAGGTCGGCGGCATAGAGCAACAGAAGCGTCCGGGGAGAGGTGCCCGGAATGCCCCGAGCCCCTTCCCGGATCTCGTGAAAGATCCCGGAGGCATCCCAGGTGCAAACGGGCGGTGCGGGCTTGCGCGGCTCCCGTAACTGGCGTTGCAGCCGCTTGGCGGCCTGGGCCAGCGCATACCCGCCGGTTCCTTCTAATGCGATCAATCGGCCTTGGTTCGCCATAGTTATCTCTAGTGGGCCAGCCGCGGGTGCTGCACCAGCCAGTCTACCAGCGCCTCCTGATTCCACTCCGCCCACGAACGGCGCTCGACTTTCTCAAAAATGCCTCGGATCAGCCGGTGCTGATCATAGACGGACTGTTCCGCGTCAATGGTGACAAATTTGAAGATGCCCGCCAGAGCCTCATATTCGGCAATGACGCGCGTGATAAAGGTCCGGTAGCTTTGCAGCGGGTTGTCGATCTGGGTAATGTCCTGGCCCGCTTCGTAGTAGCTGGGGTCGCGGTCAGCCGCGATGCGCTGGCTGGACGTTTCAGGCGACACGGAAAAATAGAACACCAGATCCGGCCAGAACAACGGTGAATACACCTTCAGCAACCAATCCAGTTCCAGCCCGCGAGCCGCGTCCCGGGCCAGGGCTGTAAATAGGAACCGGTCCGCCACTACGGTCGTCCCCTCCCAGAGGGCCGGCAGAATCTCGGAATCCATGCGGTAGCGGAAATCAGCTGCGTGCAGCAGACAGAACTCCTCCGCACTCAGGGCGCGGACCTGCTTGCGGACCTTGACCACCGGCTTGATCAGCGCCGATGAGTTCCACTTGGTGGTGGTCACGTCATGCCCTTCACTGTGGAGCCACTGCTTGAACAGCTTCCGCTGGGTGGTCTTGCCGGAACCATCCGGGCCTTCAAAAGCGATCAACAGCCCACGCTTTTCTTGCCGTTTCTCGATCAAAGCAGCAATCTGCTTGCTAATACGCCGGCGGCGCTCAAAGCCGGGGATTATGTTCATTGTGAGGAGGATTCTCCGCGACGTTGTCTCGCCTCAGCAGCTAAGCCACTGATGCCGGATGCCGCCAGAACCGCCAACTGAGGACGACACACCATCTCAAGACATTACTGGAACTGGCCCCGTCATGCAAGATCAGCGGCAGCAAGGGCCAAGGTGGACCATGCTATAGTCAGCGGGCGTGAGCCACAGTGAAAGGCTGATTTTGGAAGCATCCCAGCGGCGGCCCGCCGTATTGGAGCTGATCCGTTCCGCGCGCCGCCGCCTGATTCTTTCCGTCTTCCGCTGCCAGGATTTTGCGATTCTTGACGAAATTGCGGACGCGGTTTCGCGCGGTGTGCAGGTGACCGCGCTGCTGACACCCTCGGCCAAAAACTGGGACAAGCGCTTGCAGGACCTGGGCCTGTTGCTGGAATCGATGGGCGTCAAGATGACCCGCTATGCCGGCGAGCACGCCAAGTATCACGCCAAATACATGGTGGCGGATGACGAAACCGCCCTGGTAGCGTCGCTGAACTTCACCTCGAAGTGCTTTGACCGCACCTGCGACTTTATTCTCACCACACAGGACCCGGATGTCGTGCTCGGTTTGACCGCCTTGTTTGAGGCCGATCGCGCCCGCCCGCCATTGGCTCTACCGAGCAATCTCGGCCAGCGACTCTTGGTTGGACCCGAGATTGCGCGCGCCCGCTTCGCCGGCCTGATCGCCCGCGCCCGGCACCGGATCCGCATCATCGACCATCGCGTCCGCGACTCCCAGATCGTCCGCCTGCTGCAGGAACGGGAGCGCGAAGGGGTTGAAGTGCAGATCTTGGGTCAAGGTGACCTGGCCGGCATGACCTCGCACGGAAAGCTGCTGCTGATTGATGAAGAACTGGCTGTGTTCGGCAGCGCCTCGCTCGCCAAACCATCACTGAACGACCGCCGTGAAGTCGCTGTGACGGTGACTGATCCAAGCTTGGTATGTCAATTGAGTGAATACTTTACGCAGTTGGTTGCCCGCACGCCCGGTGGTGTTGAGACCGCCTCGGCCGCCCGGGTGGGCGACGATCTGGAAGAGGATGAACCCGAACCCTAAAGCCACCCCAACCGAAGCGTTGGGAAACAAAGGGTATTTCCGCTATAATTCACTCCTGAACCGCCTCAAGGGAGATACACGTTCTGATGAGTTTGCGCGAACAGGAGCCTGACGAAAGCTGGCGATGGGCGGCGGGGTTCTGCCTGGTGGGCGTAGCGGCCATTCTCGGTGCCATGCGGATGCCGGATGTGCTGGCGGCGGCCGGGATCCACTCTGGAATCCCGGGAGTTGAGGAGTCATCGCGAAGTCCGGTCACCCCCCTCACTCAATTTCTGAAGATGGTGTTGGCCACGCTGATCGGCCTTCTGGTCACGGCCGTTCACAAGCGGTACCACCGTGACCGTCCGCTGCCCCGATCGCTCCAACAGGCGCAAGTCCTGCTCTGCATCGCCGGAGCCCTGGTGATGATCATCATTGGCAATTCCACCGCCATCGCCTTCGGTGTGGCCGGTGCCGCCGGTATCGTGCGCTTCCGGACGCCGGTTGAGGACCCCAAAGACACGACGGTCCTCTTCCTTTTGGTCGCCCTCGGCATGGCCAGCGGCGTGGGTTTGATGGAGGTGGCGGCCGGCGGGGCGGTGTTCCTCTGCGCCGTCATCGCGGTGTTGGACAAGATCGGCGAATCCGCGGGCCGCACCCTGGTTTTGACAATTGTGGCCACCGGGAAAGACTTTCCTAACGATCACGTGCAACGAATTCTGGGTTCAACAGTCGATTACTATGAGGTCCGGGAATTGATCAGGGGAAATGAAGCAACGGTTCGCTACAGCGTCATGCTGGCTGCTACGACGAAGCTTTCCTGGATCAGCCAGCAGCTGATGGAGAATGGCGACGCCGGGTTAAAGGCAGTTTCGTGGCAGGAAGCTGGAAAGAAGAGCGCCTGATGCGTCGCCATTACCTTTTCATTGCGGCCTTGCTTTGTGGTGCTGCCTCCGCCTCCGCGCAGGCCCCGGAGCCTCCTGCCGCCGCCCCGCCTACCGTCGCGTTGACGGGGATGAAGCGTCTGTTTGGGAACCCACGCCTGGAAATGCGTCCCCGGCCGCGCGTCCATCTGGGCGACTGGATCAGACTAGACTTCCGGGTGAAGTTCCTGCATGATCTCCGCACCTTTGAGCCCGAGATTACGGGTGAAGAAGGGGACGTCGCCAACCTCCGCACCATGCGCGTCGGCATTGAGGGCCGCATCACGCCCCATTTTGAGTTTGAGATCGACCGCGAGCTCCGCAACGAGGTCGGCGCGGCTCTTCGGATGCGCACCCGCGAAACCGAAGCATTGTGGCGCGATGTGTACGGCAACTTCCGCTACTGGCGCCGCTTCCAGATACGCGCCGGACAGTTCAAGATTCCGTTCGGCCTGGACGCCCAGCAAGGCACCGCGCACCGCGATTTCGCGTTCCGGTCGCTGATCGGTGAGCGTCTGGCGCCTGGCCGCGATGTCGGCATCATGGCCCACGCCCGGGTGCTGGACCGCCGTGTTCAATACCAGGCGGGCATCTTCATTAGCGACGGCTGGAAGGCCCGGTTGCCCGACAGTACTCGCAGCGGGGAACGAACCATCGCCGGACGCATTGCGGCAACGCCTCTGCGCTTTTTCAAGGTACCCTCCGCGGTCAAGCCGTTCCAGGAGTTGGAGCTCGGATTTGCGGTGGCGCAGACTCCCGTCACGGAGGGATTGCACAGTCTCCGGGGCCGGACGTGGGTGGACACGCATACCTTCTTCCCCCGCAGTTTTGTGCGCGGCCAGCGTTGGCGCATGGGTGCCGAGCTGAACTGGGTGCACGGCCCGTTTTCGCTCAGTGGCGAGGTGATTCGCGTGACGGACCAGCGGTTGGGCCAAGGAATCCGGGGGCAGGATTTGTCAGACTTGATCGCCCGGGGTTGGTATAGTGCCGGCACCTGGCTGGTGACTGGCGAGCAGAAGCAGAATGTTGTCCGGCCTCGCCGCAATTTCGGGACCGGCAAGGGCCTGGGAGCGTTCGAGATTGCCAGCCGGTACGAACAACTCCGTTTCGGCTCGGCGGCCAACCCCGGCTTACCGTCGCGCAGTACGCGGGCGGCCAACATTCTTTCGCAAAGCGAACGGGTGGCGACGTTCGGGGTGAACTGGTACCTCAATCGCCACATGCGAATTCAATACAACTGGATCCGCGAAGTGCTGGAGGATGGGCGGACAGCTCCCATTCCGGGGGTCAACACCTACTGGAGCAGGTTTGCCCGCATGAGTTTTGTGCTGTAGCAGTTGGAAGAGGAAACACAATGTTGACGGACCGTCCACGCACGAAAGGCAGCCGCCTGATCGGATTATGTCTCCTGGCCGGACCCGCTGTACTGGCTCAAGTGCCAGCCGGGCTGACCCTGGCAGACTTTTTTGATGCCAGCAAGGTGCAGGAACTTCGTTTCGAGATCCGCCCGGCCGATTGGGCCAAACTTAAGGCCACCTATCTGGACAACACCTACTATCCGGTGGAGTTCACCTGGCTTGCCAACGGCACGGAAGTGACGGTACCCGATGTGGCCATCCGGTCCCGGGGCCGCGGCAGCCGCAGCTCCATTAAGCCCAACCTTCGCATCGACTTCAACCGCTATGACCCGGAGCAGAAGTTCCTGGGTGTAAATTCAGCCGTCTTGAAGGCCAACAACCAGGACGCCTCGATGCTGAAAGAACGCTCGGTGTTCATGCTCTATTCGCGCCTGGGACTGCCGGCCTCGATGCAGGCCCCTTGCCGGCTGTTCATCAATGGAGAGTACGTGGGCCTGTTCCTGTTGACGGAAGAGGTCCGGTCGGAGTACGCCAAGCGCTATTTGGGCGAGGGCAGCGGCGATCTGTTCAAGTACGATCCTTTCCCGTCGTATTACTTCGATTGGCGCCCCACCTGCGCCAAGTCCGACGAGGTGGCTTGCAGCACCGATCCCGCCCGCTGGTCGCCCGCGCCCTTCAACCCGGAGGAGAACAAGTCCGATTTTCAGATCGCGCCCTGGATCAACTTCATCCGGTCGTTTAATGAAGCCAGCGACGCCGATTTCGCTTCGGTGGTGGAGAAGTCGATTGACCCCAAGGTGTTCCTGAACCATGTCGCCGCCGAGAGTTACGTGACCGACTACGACTCCATACTGGGCGATGTTTTCGGGATGAATAACTTCTTCGTGTACCGCGGCAAAGAAGGCAAGTTTGACTTCCTGCTGTGGGACAAAGACGCCTCCTACGACTGGGCCGGCCGCGACATCTTCCACAACATCAACAAGAACGTGCTCACGCGGCGGCTCACCGCCATCCCGCAGCGCAAGAATGAGTATCTGGAAGCGCTGTATAAGTTGGTGGTTCTGGCCGGAGGGAAAGACGGCTGGTTGGAATGGTATAACCGCCAAAGCTATAACCAGATCAAGGAAGCGGTCTACGCCGACAAGAACAAGCAGTATTCGAAGTCCGGCGTGGAGACGCCCAGCACCAATGAAATCTTCGAGGCTCAGATTGCCGCCAACGAGAAGTACGTCATCGAGCGGGCCGCCTTCGTTTGGAACGCGCTGACCGAGGCCGGGTACGTCCCCTCCAATGCGGTTACGTTATCCGAGCAGGTGGTGAATGAGGCCCGCGAGGCCGTCTCCACCATCACGCCGGGTGCCGTGGTGGAGTTAACCGGGCTGGGATTTGGCGAGGAAACGCTGTAAGCGGCTTCCGACAAGCCGGTGACCAGGCTAGGCAGGGTCTCGGTGTACGTCAACGGATTTGAAGCGCAGTTGTTGAGGGTGGCCCCGGACCGCATCCGGATTAAAATTCCGTCTGAGCTGGGCACCAGTACCGGTACCACACCGGTCACCGTGATGGTTTCCGGGCAAACAAATTCGCGCGGAACTCGCGCTGGATCCCCCATTAATGCAACATTTAGCAATACCATTAAGGTGGCGGTGGCGGCTCCACCGCCAGCGTGAGCATCGTTCGTCTTCAACCAGCAAGACGATGGAGTTGAGCAGGACGTAGTTGGAATCAGGACCGTACACTCCTGGCAGTTTGGCGCGACGTTATTGGCCCGCGTCTCTGACAGGTGTCGTGCGTTCCGCCGCCAACCGCACGACTCAACTGCTGGACCGGCGCGGCTTCGTCGGCCTCCTGGTGGGCGGTCACTTCGCCGCCTCGGCCCTCCGGGCGGCTGTGACGCCGATCCACCGGCCCTACCTGCAGAATGTGCGTTCGGATGGAGCCACCATCCTCTGGTCGACGCGCGAGAATGTGGAGGCCTCGGTCACCTACTCGACTGAAGGCTCAGACCCGGTGACGGTGCCCGTCCGGGCGCGTCCATTGGGGCCGGCGGAGACGTCTGTTCCTTTCACCTTCTATCAGTACCGCGTCGAATTGCGGGGCTTAACCCCGGGCAAAGAGTACACATACCGGATTACCGTCGGCAGTGACGTCATCACCAGTGAGACACGGAATCGCTTTAAGACGCCCGACACCGGGCGGTTCAGCTTCCTGGTGCTGGGCGACAGTGGCGATGGCAGCGCCCCCCAGCAACTCCTGGCCCAGCGGATGGCGGAGGAGCGGCCGGACTTGGCGTTGCATGTCGGTGACATTGCCTACGAAGACGCCACCTTCGAGCAGTTCCAGGCCTACTACTTCGAGTACTACGCCAGCCTGATGGCGCGCGCCCCCTTCTTCACCGCGCCGGGCAACCACGAATACTGGACCGCGCGCGCGGCACCCTATCTGGCGCTGACGGCGGCACCCGCGGGAGAAGTGCCCGTCCAGGATCACGGACGGTATTATTCGTTCGCTTGGAACGACGCCCATTTCGTGTCGCTCGACTCCAACCTGCTGGACAATGCCGCAGCCACGCAGCGGATGTTGACCTGGCTGGAAGCGGACCTGCAGGCCACCACCGCGCGCTGGCGGATCGCCTTCTTCCATCACCTGCCCTATCCGTTGACACACCACGCGCGGGATCCCTTGTGCCGCGCTACGCGGGAGCAGTTTTTGCCCATCCTGGAGCGCTACGGCGT
Organism: Bryobacteraceae bacterium; assembly: GCA_044359315.1. Classification (GTDB taxonomy): domain Bacteria; phylum Acidobacteriota; class Terriglobia; order Bryobacterales; family Bryobacteraceae; genus JAPKYZ01. The sequence goes on from JBIKMK010000066.1 coordinate 10,258, forward strand.
CCAACTGGTCCTGACCGGGCATGAGCATTCCTATCAGCGGTCCAAGCCGGTGCGCGGCAATCAGGTGGTCACCAGTGGCCCTGCCACGCTCCACGTCGTCAGCGGCGGCGGTGGGGCCCGCTTGAACAACGTCGCCCCGCATGATCTGGTCGCCAAGTCGGTGGCAGCGTTTCACTATCTGCGGGTAGAAGTCACCAACGCGACACTGACCGTGCGGGCGATTGGCACCGATGGCAGAGAGATTGACCGGACCATGCTGGCGATTCCGGTGCTGCCGCCGGAACGGGCCTTCGTCAATGCGGCATCGTTCACCTCGGCGGTGGCCCCCGGGTCACTGGTGACGATCTTCGGCGAAGGTTTGGCCAATGAGACCGCCAGCGCCCAGGTTTCACCATTGCCCAAAGATCTCGCGGGAACCACGGTGTCGATCAGCGATACCGCCCTGCCGTTGGTCTATGTCTCGCCCGGCCAGATCAACGCCCTGGTGCCACCCGGCATCACCGGGCCATCGCTGCTGCGAGTCACCACCGCCAGCGGCGAAACCACCCTGAAGGTGGAGATTGCCGAAACCGCCCCCGCGATCTTCGCCTCGGGCCTGCGGCGCATGAATGGAGCCGTCATCGACGCCGCCAATCCGGCGCGCCCAGGGGAGACACTGGTGATCTACTTGACCGGTCTCGGTCGCATCGACAGTGATCTTCCACCAGGGGCGGCCGCGCCGCCAGCACCCCCGCTGCGCGCGGTGGGCGCAGTGGAGGTGCGCATTGGCGACCTGGCCCTCACCCCTTCGTTTGCGGGCTTGGCCGCGGGCCTGGTAGGCGTCGGGCAGGTCACCGTCGATCTTCCGGCCAGCCTGCCGGAGGGTTCGCACGCGCTGCGCGTTGTCGCCGGTGGTGCGTCCAGCCTGGCCGTCACCCTGCCCGTCCGCGCCCGCTAAAACCAGCACCACAATGCTCCGTGCTTTAATGCATGGCAAGGGAGAATTTGCTTGGCCGGAAAAGCCCGTCTCGATCGCCGCGCATTTTTCAAGAGTTCCAGCCTGGCTGCTTTGGCGGCGGCCCCGGGTCCGCTGCATGCGGCCGAAGCTGGG
>JBIKMK010000617.1:0-3185 GCA_044359315.1 Bryobacteraceae bacterium
GCGGGCAACCTTATTCTATCACCCATGCTGGACTGTACTGCAAGAGGTTGATCTGGAGCTGGATGGACGTGCCCACAAATGCAAAACGGGGGAAGGCCGTTAGGCCTCCCCCCGTCAGGGCGATTCGAGCAGAGCTCGAAACTAGTGGTTCAGAGCTTCACGAGTGCTGGAGCCAGCCGTACGCGAACCGGAGTCGGAACCGAGGACCAGGGCCAAGTAGCCGTGGGCGATGGTGCGCGCACCGAGGTCGCTGACGAAGGCGTAGCCGTGGGCCAGCTGGAAGGTGCACTGGGCGATCACGTAACCGGTGAAACCGGCACGAACCGCAGCCACACCCCAACCGCCAGCGGACATGCTCCAGCGAGCCGAGCGGCCACCGGCCACCGGGCTGGTGGTAGCAGTGGTCGGCAGGGCGCCGCCATCTTCCATGTCACCGTAGTAGTTGACCGAGCAAACACCGGTCTGAGAGGAGGTCGTGAACAGCGGACCGTCAGCAGTGGTGTTGGAGATCGCCAGACCCGTGTCGAAGCCCGCCGCGTTGGTCACGAAGGGGAACAGCAGGGAGGTGGCGCAGGAAACAGTGTTGAAGGCGTTGGCCGTCGCACCGGTGGTGGCGAAGCGGGGGAAGGTGCCCGCAGCCGTCGGTCCGAGGGAGCCCTGAGCGGTCGCCGTGCCGACACCATTGGTGGGGCTGCCGGAGAAGCGCACGATGAAGGGAATGTTGAGCTGGTCAACCGTGTTGACGTTGTCGGTCGTCACGTTGAACACCAGTTCCGAAGCATTCACCAAGCCGAAGGTGCCGGCGTAGACGGCAGCGCCGGTTTCGGGGGCGGTGTAGGTCTTGTTCAGGGTGTTGCTGGTCGGCTCAGCAGTGGTGCCGGTGCCGGAGGCCAGGGTCAGAACCACGCCATTGTTCAGCGTGACGGCGCCCGTGGGAACCCAGAGGCCAACGCCGGACGGGATGTTGCCCAGGATGACGCGCAGCTGAGTGCCGTTCGTCAGAGAACCGGGACCTTCACTCGCCTGAGCGCGGAACACGCTGGAGAACAGTTCGGTGAAGCGGAAGAAGCCCGACACCGAAGCGGTGCTGGAGCAGATGGGCAGCGAAGCCAGAGCAGCGCCGCTAGCCGTGGAGCTCACGTTGGCGACAGTGCCACCGACAACCGTGAAGGTGTAGCTGGCGGGCAGCACGTAGCCCACGGTGGTGGGGTTGGGGCTGAGCGGCAGAACCGTCGGGCCGCTGGTGACGATGATGGTCGCCGAGACAGCGGTGTTCGGGGTCAGCAGGCTGGCATTCACGCGGATACCGCCGATGGTGATCACCTGAGAGGTGGACGCACCGGTGGTCAGGCCGGTCAGCGCGAAGCTCACCGAGTTGGCAATGGCCGAGTTCAGAACGCCGGTCACCGGGCCGGGCGTCGCCACGGCGTTAACGGCCGGGGACGAGGCGGAGTTGGTGATGGTGCCGTTCACGGTGACGAGAACGGTGGCGCTGGCGTTAACCAGGTTCGAGCAGTTCAGGGTAATGTCACCCAGCTGTTCCGTGATGCCTTCCGGACGGATGGCCAGCGGTACAGAGGTAACGGTGCAGCTCTGGGCGTAGGCGCCCATGGCCGACAGGCCGAGGGTCGCTACTGCGAGAGCGATTTTGCGAAAACTAAGCATTCAGAATCTCCTTGTGATTTGAAAAGCAATTTTGAATTGATGGAAGTACTCTCTCAACCTGAGCCTCAGTCGATCTCAACACTTCGATGTCGAACGAACTCACCGTTAATGGTCTTCCTGTCAGAGTCAGATTTTTGCTTGCCGTTGGAAGGCAAGTCGTGCTCGCGGGATTGTTTTAGTTTTTAAATACACCCGTCTGGATGGAAGCGTAGCATTCTGCCACCGGATGCGTCAAGTGAAGACAGTCGCCAGGGATCCCCCAGCCCGCCGGAACCTGCGCCAAGCACCAAAAGGAACTTCGCTTCTTACATCTGCAATGTAATCATGTCAATGAGGGCGCCGTCAAGCGTGATTTCACCTAGTGAAGCAACTTTCATCAAGAAATCTGGCCGAAAAGGGTCACTGGACGGCGATTTCGACCGGATTGCTCTCCTGGCGGCCCTGGCGGAGCCGGAGGGGCAGGCGGAAACCCGGTGCGAGGTCGGCCGGAATGGTGAGGTTGACTTGATAGAGGCCCGGTGAACCGGGCGTGGCTCCGGCAAATAGAGGCGATAGTGTCCGCCCCCCCAGGCTGACCGTCACCGGCAGGACGGCCCAGTCAAAGCCGCCGCGGCGTTCCACCGCACCTAAGCCCGTGAGATAGATCACAATCGCTTGGCCCCGCCGCACGGGGTTGGCGGGCCGGTTGAGACTATTGTCGGCGTTGACAATCGCGGCAGCGCCATCGGGCATCGTAAATACAGTGGGCGCGTTGGTCTGGACTTCCAGGGTTTGCGTTTGATCGCCCTGGGCGTTGCGGAGGCGCACGGGATAGAGTCCGGGGGCGAGGGTTGCCGGGACGACCGCGTTGAGCTGGAAGGGGTTGGAGAACAGCACCGCGGCAGGTTGCCCGGCGAGCTCCACCGTGGCGTTGAGGAGGCCTGTGCCAAAGACGCTAAACGCCCCTCCCGGCGTCAGGCCCGGTTGGTAGGTGGCGCTGTTGACAACTGTATCCGCACCAAAGGTCAGTTCCTGGGGAGCCCCGGTCCAGACCAGCGGCCCACGGATGAGGCGGTAGGTGACTGCCGTGGCGGCACCTAGTTCCGTGCGGGCCGCGGGCGCACCCAGGCTAGTCAGGATGACGCGCGTGCCGGGTTCGGTCTGCAATTGATAACTGCTTGCCACGCCGTCGCAGAAGGTCTGGGTGAGGCCGGGCCAGGAAAGGACCGGCTGACACTCAGTGCCCGCAGACTGTAGTCGGTAGCCGGCGCTGGAATAGAGATGGAAGCTTTCCGTCGAGGCGGATCGCGGGATCAGGCGAAAGGCGGCGCTGAGAGTGCCCCGGATCTGCGCACCACCGGCCCCCGTAAAGCCGCTGAGGTACTCATCGAGGGTGGAGCGGCCGTAGGCGGGGTTGGGATCATGAATCAGGGTCTCGCCCCCGGCGCCCACACCGGTGGTCACCACGAAGTGCGCCTGCCCACCCATGGAGAGCGCCACCACCACGGGCTCATCCGCGGCCGCCAGGTCCCGCAACCGGC
>JBIKMK010000618.1:0-3184 GCA_044359315.1 Bryobacteraceae bacterium
GATGGCCAGCGCGCCAATGGCGGCCAGGACAAACAGCACCTGCAAGGCCGGTCCATAGCTGCCGGTATTCTCTCGGAGCTTGGCAATGATGTAGGGGAACCACGTTTGGCCCAGCGTATCGGCGGGCAGAATAATCGCCATCGCCCGCGCCAGCGAATTGACGCCAAATCGGTCCGCCGCCATCAGCGGAATCAACATGTAGTCCGCCCCCATGCCGAAGCCGAACAGCAGACTGAAGATGTAGACCATCTGCTCATTTTCCGGGCTCGACAACATCAGCAACGGGATCGTGGAGGCCACCAGCGCATAGGTGGCCAGCATCACGTACTTCTTGTTGAACCGGTCCGCCAGGTACCCCATCAGCAGGCGGCCGCCAGCGGAAGAGAACGCAATGATGAACAGCGCATTGCCGAACAGCGCGTCCAGTGTCTTCTGGTCCTTAAAGCCGCGCTCGGCAAACACAAACTTCATGTGCTGATTGATGGAGCCAATCGATCCGATGGAACACAGGCTGCCCACCAGCAACAGCCAGAAAGCGGGCTGCCGCAGCAGATAGCCAAACGCCTTCGGCTCGTGGTGTGCATCCGCTGGTGGAGCCGCTTCGCCATCCGGAAACTGGCCCATATCCTTGGGCTTGTCCCGCAGTCCGAAGATGGCGATCGGCCAGGCCAGAAACAGGCAGCAGGCAAAGCCAATCAAGCCGTAGCGGAAATCACCAAAGGCCTCCGTCAGCGGGCGGGCTATGTACTTCGCGGACACGGCCGCAAAGGCGGCCACACCCAGGTAGACAATCGCCATCGCCAAGCCGCGGCGGCTCTTAAACCACTGCGACACGATCACCTGGTGGGCAATCGGACCCGAGAAGATGTAGCCCACGATGTACAAGAACCACAGGCCGTAATAGAACATCAGCGAGCCGGTCATCTGGCTAAAGCCAAAGAAGGCCAGCGCCGTCAAGCCGGAGCCGACCACAATCAGCCAGCGTGGCGAAAACTTGGGCACCACCAGCGGCCCCACCCACAACGTCAGGGTCGCCGCCAAGGGAAAGCCCAGAGTAATGTCCGCGCGGGACCAACCGAAGGACTTCTCGTAATAGTCGTAAAAGAAAGGGCCGCCGTAATACGGAATGCCTACGGCAATACCGAAGGTCAAAAACGCGAAGACGGTAATCCACCAACCGTAAAAAGGGCGCTGTTGCATCCTCAATAGAGTATCAGTGACGCTAGGGTTTCAGCACTAGAGGGATCGCAAATGGAACCCGCCATCCACATTCAACACCTGACCGGCTGAGTAGTCCAGCAGTCCGGAAGCGATGGCCTCCACCGCTCGCGCGACGTCCGCACCTTCACCCATGCGGCGCTGCGGCAGCAGTCCGTTCGCGATGCGGTCCTCGTAGGTCTTCTCGACAGCTGAGATCATGTCCGTGCGGATGATGCCGGGCCGGATCTCAAACACCAGGATGCCTTCACCCGCCAGCCGCTGCGAATAGACTTTAGCGCTCATGGAAAGGCCGGCTTTCGAGATGCAATAGTCGGCCCGGTTCACCGAAGCCGTATAGGCCGAAATGGAGGTGACAAAGACGATGCGCCCATTACCCTGGGCCAGCATCCACTTGGCGGCATCGCGGGTCAGAAAGTGCGCGCCTTTGAGGTTGGTGCCGATCAATTCATCGAAGCTCTCTTCGGTGGCCTCCAGCACGTCGTGCCGCTGGCGCGGCGCAATGCCGGCATTGTTCACCAGCAGATCGAGACGTCCGAACTTTTCGCGAGTGAAATTGAGCAGCGCCTCGCGGTCATCGCGCGAGCCGATATCGCAAGGAAAGATGGCGCTGCCGGTTTCAGCGGCCAGCGATTCGGCTGCTTCGCGATTGCCCCGATAGGTGCCCACCACTTGATGGGTGCTGGAAAGCTGGGTGGCGATAGCCCGGCCGATGCCGCGGCTGGCGCCAGTAATGACGGCAACTGGTTTCAACGATTTCTCCATTTGTCGATGACGGCGGCGGCCACCTGCTTGCCACGCTCAAAGGCCTCGCCATAAGCGCTGGACCGTTCGGCGCGCGTGTAGCCATAGCCCACCCGGTAAAGCCTCTCCACTGAACTGCCCACCACCCAGGTACCGGCAAAAGCAATGGCCGCCTTGGGAATCAAGCCGCCGCCCAGGGGAATCTTGCCCGCCAGTTCACGCGCCACCGCGCGCCAGCCAAACGCCCCGGCCACCAGCGACGCAATCTCGGACTTCTGTTCGCCATAGCCCACCGCGCGATCACTGGCCCCGCCCAGCAGGAACAGCATCCGGATCTGGTTCAGGGTGAGAAACGCCGTGTCGGAGGCAAACTCGCCGGGCGTCCACACCAGGCCCAAGTAAGGCGCGATGTTGGGCAACGCAGTGGCCACCGAGAACACCGCGTTCTCGACAGCAATGGTCTGGATCGTGCGGCTGGTTACTTCCGGACGGAAAGCCGGGAAGCAACGGGCCAAGGGCAGCCCGACGCTTTCATCATGGTCCAGCACTTCGCGAACCAACTTCTCTTCCCGCTCGCGCGAATAGACAAACTCGCCCGGTGCGGCGGGAAGGCCATGCTCCACCAGCGTCAAATCGAAACGCGCCGGCTTGGGCGTCTCCCCTTCCAGGAAGATGCATTCGGTGATCCGCTGGCGCTTGGCTTCAGAAAGAGAGGCGGGCAACAGAAACCGGAACATCGCGTCGTAGGCCATTTCAGACCGCGCGCGCAGCAGGATAGCGGGACGCCGTTCGGCCGCCTCGCGGACTTCGTTCGGGTTCAGCTTGGCGGCGGCCTGCCGCAATTGTCCCAGGATGTTCACTGACATTCGCTAGCGTGGTGCAGGGCCCTTCCGGGTGAGCACCTTTAACTCCTCCCTCCAGTTTGCACCAACGCCCAGGCACCATACCGGAACCACGGGTGAAATAAACCGCAGCAGCGTCTCATTGGCGGGGTGAAACTCGAACGCCGGTGCGACAAGATAGAGCAACGGCGCGGCTGGCGACAACGGCACTTCCGGGAAGTAGCCGCGCCGTGGGAAGTCGCGCTGTTCCAGATGCCACTGCACGCGCATCCAGTAATCCAGCGCCTGCAGCGGCAAGTGGATGTCGGCGCTAGCCTTCAGTTCGATCACGCACAGCCGCCCATCAAAGTCCACCGCCAGCAGGTCGATAATGCCCCGAT
>JBIKMK010000067.1:0-11274 GCA_044359315.1 Bryobacteraceae bacterium
CGCATCAGCGGACTGTCCTTGGCATCCCCCGGTACGATCGCCGCCCCGCTATAGCCGCCCTTCAGCGCCGCCGTGCCGTCGTCCAACCGGAAGCCACTTTGCTGCATGCCGGGGCCGTGGCAGGCCAAGCAATTCTTTCGCAGAATGGGCTGGACGTCGCGGGCAAACTCCACCTGCGCCCAACCACTGGTCGAGAGTGCCGCCACCGCCCAAGCCACACGCACAACATGCAACCGATTCACCACGAGATGCTCCTTCAACAGGACGGCCACTCCCTGCGGATTCAGCGTCCCTTCCCAGGATACGCCCGCTCACCCGCAACCGGGCACGATCACCCCGCTCAGAAGCGAATCCGCAGCGCCTGCTGCACTCTGCGCGGTGGAGGGCGCTGAAAGCTTCGCCTGAAGCTACTGGCCGAGTTCGATCTTCACTTGGCGTTCGAACCTCTTGTCATAGTCCTCCACAGCTTCCTGGTAGCGGGCACCGTTCAAGAAGTTCTTGGTGCGGAACTTCTCCTTCAGGTCGTACTGAGAGCCGTGAGTCGCCACCCAGATATCGGGGTGCAGCGTCTTCTGGTGAGCAAAGGTGGCACGGAAGTCCTTCACGATATCGGGATAGCCGGGCGAGGTGAGCGGCATCACCACCGTGCCCATGTTGACCATCAGAAAGTTGAGCTTTTTGCCATTCTCGGTCACCGTCGTCTCATAGCTGGAGCTGCCCAGGGTGTGGCCGTAGTGATAGATGGTCTTCAGTGAGATGTCGCCCAACTGAATGATCTCGCCGTTCTTCAGAATGCGGTCCACCTTGGTGGGCTTGTAGTTGGTGAACCCGGCCGGATCCGCTTTGCCGCCCGATTCGATCAGCTTGGCATCGGGTGGTGTGGCGAAGACTTTCGCGCCAGTCATCTTCTGCATGTCGGCCAGGCCGGCGACATGATCGAAGTGCGCCTGATTGGTGAGCAGGATCTTGATGTCAGAGAGCTTGAAGCCCAACTTCTCGATGCTGGCGGCGATCATGGCGGGCGAATCTTCCAGGCCCGTGTTCAGCAAGATGTGTCCGGCCTTGCCGGTGATGAGGTAGCAGCCCAGATCCTCGGTGCCGACGTAGTAGATATGGCCCGCAATCCGGTGCGGCGGGAAGGGCCGACTCCATTCCGGGGGGTTGGCGGCCAAGGCCAGCAAGGGCAACGCGAACAACGAAAGCTTCAACATGTTTTTTGATCTTAGCGGTTGAGGGACCCATCGCGGTACACTCACGGGCGCGATGCTGCGCCGTACTTTGATCCAAGCTTTCTTTGCGCCTCGCCGCCGGACGCCGCGCGCGCTGGCGGAGCAGTTGGCGGTGCCCTATGGCCACTCGCTCGAGGAGGCCGTCTACATCCCGGCGGTCGCCTTGATGGGCCGCCTGCGACTAGGGGCACTGGACGATGTGCGGCGGATCGCTGAGCCGTGGGTGGATGGCACCAAGGACAGCTTAGCCAAGGCCACCGGCAGCCACTTGGCCGGACACCTGATGTTCGCCGACCTCTACGAGCGGACGCGTGATGCGCGCTATCTGGCCCGCGTGCGGGCAGCGGCGGACTTGGGCTTCAATGCCGATGGATCGCCCCAGCCCGCCATGCCCCTGCACAACGAGATGAGCGATGCCGTCTTTATGGCCTGCCCGCTGCTGGCCAAGGCGGGTCAGTTGACGGGCGAGCAGCGCTACTTTGATTTGCTGCTGCGGCACTTCCAGTTCATGGAGAAGCTCTGCTTGCGACCCGATGGGCTCTACCGGCATTCGCCGTTGTGCGAGGCGGCCTGGGGCCGGGGCAATGCCTTCCCGGCGCTGGGCCTGGCCTGGGCGTTAGCGGCGACGCCCACCACCCAGCCCGGCCATGCCGTGCTGCGAGCGGCGTTCTTGAACTTGTCTAAGGCACTGGCCCGCCACCAGGATTCGAGCGGCCTGTGGCGCCAAGTGGTGGACCATCCGACGGCGTATCTGGAGTACTCCGCGACGGCGATGATCGGCACTGCTTGGCAGCTTGGCGCACAGCACGGCTGGCTGCCGGCCCGCAAGTATCGCCCGCTGATCGCCAAAGCCTGGGAGGCGATTGAGGGGCGCACGTCGGCCACGGGCGAGCTGGTGGACGTGTGCGAATCGACCGGCAAGCAGCCGACGCTTGATGACTATCTCCGCCGCCGGGCCATCCGCGGCATTGATCCGCGCGGCGGTGCCATGGGGCTGCTGTTTGCGACTACGCTGATGGGCTCGTGATCCGGGCCGGTTTGATAGCCCCATGCGTGAGCTTGGGGCTTGTTCGGGGTTCGGAAGTAGCCCCAAGCTTACGCATGGGGCTAGACGCCTAAGCGCGGCTGAAGACCGGGCTGTTGACGGTGCCGGTGCTGTCGGAGAAGGATTCGACGCCAATGCCCATCGAGCGCAGAATGCTCAGGTAGACATTCGACATCCGGCCTTCACCGGAGCGCCAGTAGTGGCCGTGCTTCAGGCCCATGTTCGCTCCGCCCGCCACCAGCGTCGGCAGGTTGGTGGACGTGTGGGTGGTGCTGGCCCCGCTGCCGTAGAGCACGATGGTGTTGTCCAGCACGCTGCCCTGGCGGTCCTGATAGCTGTTCAGGCGGTTGAGGAAGTGGGCGATCTGTTGGCTCAAGAACAGGTCGTACTTGGCGAACTGCAGCTGGCCTTCCTTGTCGGTGGCGTGCGAGAGATTGTGGTGCGTCTTCGACAAGCCCAGCTTCAGCGGGAACGTGTCGCTGATGCCCATGCCGTCCTCACGGTTCAGCATGAAGGTGACGGAGCGGGTGATGTCGGCATCAAAGGCCAACGCGATCAGGTCCAGCATGTTGCGGTAGTACTCGGCGGGCTCGCCTTCGCTTGACGCATCGAGATTCAGGTGCGAGTAGTCCTGCTTCTTCAACGGGATGTCGATCCACTTTTCAGAAGCGATCAGCCGCGATTCCATCTCGTTCAGCGACGTCAGGTACTGGTCCATCCGTTCGCGGTCGGACTTGCCCAACTGCTGATCAAGTGAGCGGGCATTGTTGGCCACGGCATCCACCAGCTTGATGCGCCGTTGCAGCTTTTCATGTTCTGCCTGCAGCGAGCCGCGGTCGCCGCGGAAGAGGCGGTCAAATACGCGGCGCGGGCTGTTCTCGGCCGGGATCGGACGGCCTTCCAGGTTGTAGGAGATAGTGCCGGTGCGCGACAGGAAGCCGGTTCCGGCGTCGATGGAGAGCACAAGGGACGGCTGCCGGCAGTACTTCTTCGTGTGCAGCGCGATCACCTGATCGAGACCGGCCGAGTTGAACGTGCCCGGCTTCGGATTGTGCAGCGGAGCGCCCGTCAGCCACATATCGGAGCACAGGTGCGGATCGGCCTTGGGGCCGCTGGGGTGCTGCAGGCCGCCCAGGAAGCTGAGCTTCTCGCGGAACGGGCTGAGCGGCTGCGTGGACTGGCCGAAGACGAACTTGCCTTCCGCTTCAAACGACGGGAACCAGCTCCATTCCGGAATATTGTTTTCCGCCCGGGGCAGTGACATGCCATTGGCCGTATAGAGCGCGCAGAAGCGGCGTGGGGCCACGTCGGTGACTTCGGCGCCCATGGCGTCCAGCACCGGCAAAGCCAGCGAAACTCCGCCCAATCCTTTCAGGAAGGCGCGACGGTCAAGGGTACGGAAGGTGCTCATCTCATGTCTCCGGGTATTGCTAGTAGCTTACTATCATTTCGCGCACTATTTTTCCAGGAACGTTTTGCTCTGGACCACATATCGGATCAGGTCCTGCATCCGGTAGCCCTGGGCGCGCAGCTTCTGGCTGTCCTGCTTCAAGAAGCTGGACTCCTGGTAGGTGAGGCTGCGGCCATTGGCGTAGGTAGCCAGATGCTTCAAGACGCTGAAGGCCACTTGATCAATCCGGTCGTGGCCGAGATAACGCTTCAGGTCGTCGATGCCCGCCACTTCGGTTTTGTCAGGCAGCGTGGAGCGGGCGTCGGCCTTCTTGGTCTTCAACCGGCCGCTGGCGTCGAATTCTTCAAAGGCGATGCCCCAGGGGTCGATCTTGGCGTGACACTGGCGACAGCCCGCATTGTCGCGGTGCTGCTCAATGCGTTGTCGCAGGGTGAGACCGGCGCTTTCCTTCAAGGCCGGAACGTTGGGCGGCGGGTCCGGCGGAGGCTCGGCGATGATCTTGCGGGCCAGCCAGGCACCGCGCTTGACCGGGTTGGACTCGCGGCCATCGGAAAGACCAGCCATGATGGCGGCCTGCGTCAACACGCCACCCAATTCGCGGCGGCCGTGGGTGATGGCCACAAAGTCGAGGCCGCTTTCGGTCTTGGCTCCGAGGTCGTAGTAGTTGGCCACCGTTTCGTTGGCGATCACGAAATCGGAGTCGATCAGGTTGCGCACCGGCAGGTTCTGCTTGATCAGGTAGCGGACAAACTCCACCGGTTCCTGCCGTAGCTGCGTTTTGGCGTAGCGGGTGAGCCGGGGGAACTGCTTGCGGTCCGGCTCCAGCACCTGGAACTTGTCGGTGGAGAGCCACTGGGAGGCGAACTCCTGGACAAAGCGCGAGAAGCGCGGGTCGGCCATCAGGCGAGTGACTTCGGCGTCCAACTGGCTCCGGAGGGTCCCAGCGGCGGCCAAGCGCAACGTGGCGCGGTCCGGCGGGCCGTTCCATAGAAAGTAGGAGAGCTTGGAGGCCAGCTCATAATCGCTGACCGGCTCCGGCCCGGGCGTCTTGCTGGATTCCACCAGCAGCAGGAACTGCGGCGAAGTGAGCACCACCTGCAATGCGTCCTTGATGGCAGCGCGGAAGTCGGGCTTAGCGGCGAACGACTTTTCAAAGACCGCCATCAGCGAAGCTTCTTCCATTGCCGTCACGGGGCGCCGGTAGGCGCGGGTCGCGAACGAGCGGAGAATTTCGCGGGCGTAAGCGGGCGAATCGGGCTTCTGGGCGGACTCAATGAAGATGCCCTTGTGCGGAGGGGGCGGCCAGCTTTGATAGAACGGCCCTTCAAATTCCACCGAACGGATGAGCATCCGGGGCATGTCGCGGCCGTCGGTATACTCACTGCGCACCGCGATCTCCCGGAATCCGGCCAGGTAGTTGACGTTGTCTTTTTCGACATCGGGGCTGGGGAAGTTGCGAATGGCGCCTTCAAAGAAGTAGCGGGTCAGCTTGTCGGCGGACACCGTTTGGGCTGCGCCGACGGGAGCGAACGTGCTGCCGCAATCTCGGCGCAGGCCGACCTGCACGCCTAGTTTCGGAGCGCGCTTTTCAAAGGCCAACAGGCGCTGTGTGATCTCACCAGCCGGATCAAGCGGGGTCAACACGATCCGCTCAAGTGGCGTGACGCCGCCGTACTGCGCGGTGATCGCCAGCGGACCAGCGGGCAGACGCAGCGCCACAAAGGCGGGCTGCTGGAGCGTGCCCGAGAACTCGCGCGCCCCCAGATTGAGCGTCAACGACTGTGGTTTTTCCGGCGGCGGGGCCTGGGCAAAGCGCCGGCCCGGTTCCACCAGAGCTTGGATCTCCGCCTCACCCAGCGCCCGGCGGTAGAGCCGGACTTGGCCCAGGTCACCGCGGAATGAGGCTCCATTGCTCACCTGTCCCAGGTGGAGGTTCAGCTTCGGGTTATCCAGATTCTCGGCGCGCACTTCTCCTTTGGCCACCGGGTGGCCATCCACGTAGAGCCAGGCTTCCTTCTGCCCGCGACGAATCACGGCAGCGACATGCTGCCAGGAGTTCTCACGCAGCACGCCCGCTTGTGAGGTGATGATGCCGTTGGTTAGATAATCGGGGCCCAGCGTTTCCAGGCGTAAGGCTCCGTTGTTGCCGGCCATGGCGAACGTCCAGCCCTGGACATAGCCATAGCCACCGGTGCTGACGATGCCGGCGCGGCGCAGTTGCTTGGGGTTGATCCAGGCGGCCACCGTGAAGTCGCCCGTGCCGACGCTGACCGTGCTGTCGCGCGGGATCACGGCCGCATCGTTGTCTTCCGTAAGGGAGAGCGCCGGGCCTAAAAGTGACTGGACCACCTGGGCCTTGCCCTTTAGCTTGCCTTCCAGGTTGTTCGTGCCACCCGCCAGCCAAGAAGCGACCAGCGCCTCATTCAAACGCGAGGCGTCGGGCGACGGCAGAGCGGGGCGGGCCGCGGGATAGAGGTCCACTTGATAGAGGCCAGCCTTCGGAACGTTGACGGTTTGCTTAGCGGCAAGATCGCGCACCGTAATCGATTCCGGACGGTCGAGCGCAGCGGCCCCGGCATCAAGCAGCAGACCGTCGTTGTAGCGGGCGGCGGTAACGGTGACGCGGAACCGGCCGTTGTCCGGCAGTTCGCGGAGAGAGATCTTGAAGTTGGCCTTGGGCCCGTAGGTGCCGTCGCCATCGAACATCTCTTCATTGGGGATGGCCGGCCGCAGCAGCAGCCCTTCCGGCACGGTGGAATAGGCGCGGCCCTTGGGATAGCCCATGCTGCCGCGCATGCAAGCGAAGACCGAATGGTAGATGCTGTCGTACTCGCGCCAGTCGCGGACGGTGTCGTTCCCCTGATAGCCCTCGATGAAGCGGTACTTGGTCCTCATGAAGAAGGGCTCGATGCGAAAGGGCTTAGGGGCGGTCAACTGCGTCACCAGGACGTCCTTGTTCTCGAGCAGGTGGCTGTTGGCCCCCAGGATCAGCTCCTCATGCAGCGGAGCCGGGTTGATGCCGGCACCCATATCGACCCGGAAGTTCTGGACCTTGGGCGGAACCTTGGGGTCCACAATGGAGCGGGTGAGCGCTTCTTCGGCGATCTCGAGGTAGGTCTCCATCAGCAGCGGTGAGAGTTGGAGCGAGTCCTTGTGGTTCAAGAAGCCTTCGCGCGAAAGGGCGTCCGGGGGCAGGATCTCGGTGAGGTCGTCTTCCAGGTTCAGCAGTTCGCGCAGGGTATTGCGGTACTGCGCCACCGTCAACCGGCGGACCAGGCCGTTCTTCGGGGCCGGGCGCAGGCGGGCGGTTTCCAGGTTGGCATCAATCCAGGCCACCATCCGCTGACGCTCCGCGGCATCCGGCTGCGGCAGCCCTTTGGGCGGCATGGTGCCATCCTGGACGCGGTGGCGAATGCCTTCCCACAGGCGAATGTGCTTATCGTCCAGCGATGCATCCAGGTGGTCCACGCGCACGCCAGCTGTCGCCGAATCAGCGTTGTGGCACTTTTGGCAATGCTGATTCAGGAACGGCTTGATGTGCTGATCAAAGGCCGCATTGGGCACGGCGGGGCTGGCCTGGTTCGCCTGCGCTGCCGATGGACGGTCCGGCCAGGCCAGCACCAGCAACGCAACGGCCGCCAAGCCGATGATCGGGAACCTGAATCGAAGATTCTTGTGACGCATAGAAGTGATCGGGAAGCCGCTACCACAGCACGATCCGGCCTGCGGGAGCTCCTACCCAACGATGATACAGCGGGGCGCGTGGCCCACCTGATCTGTCCTTTGCGGCTTTGCGCCTTGGCGGGAAACTGAACTGATAGAGAATCACCCGTGGCAGGGCTTGCTGCCAGTGGCGATGTCCCGCAAGGCCGCCAAGAACGGCATGGCTGAAATCAGAACTTAGCGGCGGAACTCAGGAATGGGCGGTGCGGACTTGAGTGGTTGAAGTTCCACCTTCCGCACGAAGATCTCCGCGCCTTCCGATTGAATCTGGATCTTGCCTTGGCGGTGGGACAGATTGTAGGCCTGGTTCACCAAGCGGCCGTTCAGCACATAAGCCAGCTTGTCGCCGTCGGCGTAGATCTCCTGGCGGTTCCATTCGCCGACTGGCTTCTCGACGTCATCCGGGCCGCGGAACCCCAGTTCGTCTTTCCAATTGGGCGATCGGCCCCACCAATCCAGGCGCTTGGTGATGTTGTCGGTGGGCGTGCCGCTGGGGTCCCAGTAGATCTCTTTGCCGAGTTCGCGAATCTTCGCGGACCCGGTGGGCTTGTTCTTTCCCGCCACAAACAGGACGTCGCCCGTGCCGCCCTCAATGATCTGGGACTCCAGCGATTCCAGCCACGTCCCATTGCTGGCCATGCCGTCTTCGCCCACGGCATGGATCAAGATGCCGCTGTCGCGCGTCCGCTTTTCACGATCACCCCAAGTTTTCGTACCCCAGCGCCACTCGACCACCAGGTGATAGTCCTTGAACTCCTGATTGGTGGCAATCCCACCCCATTTTTCGCCGGAGATGCGGATGATGCCTTTGCTGACAGTGAAGACCTTGCTCGTATCCGTCCGCCCCTCCCCTTTGATCCACGGGTACCAGCCGTTGAGGTTCTTGCCATTGAAGAGGGCGACCTTGCGCGTGGGTGTGACGGCGGGTTGGCCGAAGACGATCAGGGAGAGGAGGGCGGAACAAATGGTGAGGCGGAGAGGGTGCATGGAAGACTCTGATGATATTGTATTCACGCCGCCATCGCCGTCTCCCGGTGGCCGGCCACCACTGAGTCCTTGCGGCTACGCGCTGAATGGCCCCGTCACGACGTTAGGCCGTGACGGGACCACCTTCCGGTATTGCCGATCAGAAATTGAACTTGGCCCCGAGTTGAATCTTACGGCTGCCGCTGATGACCGAGTTGCGGATCCGGCCGAAGACGGCGGAGGAGACCGTGGCGGTGGGAAAGCCGAACGTTGGAGTATTCGTGAAGTTGGTCATGTCCGCACGAATCTCGAAGTTGGTTTTCTCGCTTACCCGGATGCGCTTATTGAAGGACATATCCATATTGAAAGCCATCGGCCCACGGAAGAAATTGCGGCCGGTGGACCCGGTCGTCCCCAAAGCGGCGACGGACGTAAAGGCCGCCCGCTCTTCCGGACTGAAGAACCACTTCAACCCGTTCTCATCGCGGGTGCCCCCAAAATCCCGGCGGCAGTTGGCGCAATCGCCGGTCGACTGGACCGTGTTGAACACCGAGTTGAAGCCGGAGAACACCGTAAAGGGACGACCG
Organism: Bryobacteraceae bacterium; assembly: GCA_044359315.1. Lineage (GTDB taxonomy): Bacteria > Acidobacteriota > Terriglobia > Bryobacterales > Bryobacteraceae > JAPKYZ01. The sequence continues at coordinate 8,962 of JBIKMK010000067.1, forward strand.
CCCTGAGCCGTGAAAAGGCCGGCCACTTGCCAGCCCCCAATCAAACGGTCCAAGACCGCACCGGCGCCCGCCCCGAACCGCTTTCCTTTGCCGAACGGCAACTCATACACCCAGTAAGACTGCAGCGCGTGCCGGCGATCGAAGTCGCTGGGGGCATAGTTGTACCGCCGATTGTTGATGTCAAACGGCGAGGAAGCCGCGGACTGGGCATTGCCCGAGGCGGCAACGGTAAAGGCCGGGTCAAAGCTGCGGGTATCGAGCGACTTCGAAAACGTGTAGGCCACCTGGAACGTCAGGCCATTCGAAAAGCGGCGATCAAGCTGCATTTGGAGCCCGTGGTAGGTAGAGAAGTCATTGGAGTCAAGAACAAACAAGCCACCGGCAAACTGTGGGAAGGGGAAGAAAAAGCTGGAGGGCAGGCCCGCCGCCTCAATCTGCGTGCGGCCGCCCGCTACCGTGCGGCGGCCCAAATCGTTGGCGATGGTGCCGGCCGCGTTGTTGCGCAAGTCAGCGGCATACAGGCGGCGCATGGCATCAGAGCCCGTTTCGGCCGCATTGCGGCGCGCATCGGGGCCCATGATCTGGTTGATCAACGGAGACTGCCCGCCGCCCTGCACGGTTCGGACGGCATCGATGAAGCCGTTGCGCGTGGTTTGCACCTGATTGCTGTTGTAGGCACCGAAGAGATTGTGGGCGCGGCGGCCAATGTAATTCACCTCGACAACAGTGTTCTTGGCCACTTGACGCTGGATTCCGAGGCTCCACTGGTGAGTCTGGGGCGTTTCAAAGGCCGGATCGGCCACCGTGATGTTGTTGAGGGAGAAAGCGGGCGGCTGGGCAAAGGCAGCGGGATCACTCGTGGGCGGCTCCAGCGGCCGCACGGTTTGGAGGCGGCCGCCATTCTGTCCAAAGGCCTGCTCGGTGCGGCCCTGGACGATACCCGGCAGATTCTGGAAGATGGAACTCGACAAGACGAACGTGTTGATCCGGTCAAACGCCATGCGGTAGTTGCTGCGCACAGAGGTCTTGCCGTCACCGAACGGATCCCAGGCGATGCCCACCGACGGAGCAAAGTTGTTCATGTCGTTCTTGTAGAGGGAACCCTGTTCCCAGCGCAATGCAGTGGACGGGGCGGCACCCGCGGTGGCCAACTGGTTGGGCCGGCGCAGGCGGCCGTCCGGTGAAGAAGTGGGGGCCATTTTCGCTTCCCAACGCAGACCTAGGTCAACCGTCACGTTCCGGCGAACCTTCCAGGAGTCCTGGAAGAAGAAATCGAATTCATTAAAGTGGGCCTTGAAGTTGTACACGCCGGGCACAAAGCGGCTTCCTTCCGCCACAAACCCCCGGGAGATGGTCCCGACGCGGCCCAGCAAAAGATTGATATTGGACTCCAGCGGGTTGCGGTCGAACGCTTGGTTGATGTCGGCCGGCAGGTTAAAGCGGTCCGGCGCCACGGTGTTGATCAGCCGGTTGAAGTCAACCTGGGTGGTGGAATTGGAGCCGCCAATCGAGCCCCGCACATCGGTATGCGAAGCCAACCGGATGTTGGTGCCCCAACGGAACGTGTGGTTGCCGCGGAAATACGAGGTGGTGTTCACCATCTGCCAGGTATTCAGCTCCCGCTTGTTGCCAAAGTCCGCGGTGAACGGCAAGGTAACTGAAGGAGAGACCAGCGAGACGCCGGCTAAGTCGTTCTGGGGTATTTGAAAGTCGAACGCAAAAAAGTTGCGCCCCACCACCAGCTCATTGGTCAATCGTGAAGTAGGAGTGGTCCGCCAATTGAAGGCCATGTTACGCGGATTCCGCAGCGTATTGACAATGCACTCCTGCCCCGGAAAGAACGGCGCCCCGCCGTTGGCCCGATCACAAAGAGTATTCTGGTCACCCCAGGAAACGCGGGCAAACACCGTGTTGGTGGAATTGATGATGTGGTCGACCTTAACGGTAAAGTCCTTCTGCGATTCGTTCTGCAATGCCGCAAAGCGATAAATGGCCGTATTCAAGCCATCTCCGCCATCGAAGAAGTTGGGCGGGGGCGTTGAGGCGATCAGATCGCGCACTCTGGCATTGGCGCCGAGACGGTCGGGGTCGTTTTGGAAGATGTTGTAGGTGCCGATGTTCGCGCCGGGCACGACGTTGCCATCCCGATCGACGATACCGCCCGCCACGCCGAAGGGAAGGTTTCTTCCACCGCGGTTGTAACGCCAAATGCCTTGGCGAGCCGTCTGGGTAAACACCGTCCGGTCTACGATGGCTGACTCCCGGGCCGTCAACCGCTGCATGTTGGCGAAAAAGAAGGTCTTGTCCCGAATG
>JBIKMK010000619.1:0-3169 GCA_044359315.1 Bryobacteraceae bacterium
GGCCCAGGCGCGTGGCCGCCGCGGTGACGACGCCTTCGCATTCCCGTAGGACACGGACAATGTATTCGCGCTCCACCTGCTCCAGTGTCGCGCCGCCGATGGCTGGAGCGGCATCAGGCCGGATCTCCTCCAGCGGGGCGCGCAGCGTGGGACCGCTGGAGAGAATCACCGACCGCTCAATGAAGTTTTCCAGCTCGCGGATGTTGCCGGGCCAGGGCCACTTCATCAGGGCCTGAAGCGTGTCGTCAGGTATCCTTTCCACGACGCGGCCCATCTTGGCGGCGTACTTGCGGACAAAATGGCGCACCAGCAGAGGGATGTCGGCCGGCCGGTCCCGTAAAGGAGGTAGCGAAATTGGAAAGACCTTCAGCCGGTAATACAGATCACTGCGGAACAGCTTGTCGCCCATCATTTGGGTCAGGTTGCGATTCGTGGCCGCCACCAGACGCACGTCAATGGGAATCGTCTTCGTGCCCCCCAGCCGCTCAAACGACTTTTCCTGGAGCGCCCGCAATAGCTTCGGTTGTAGATCGAGCGGAATGTCACCCACTTCATCCAGGAACAACGTGCCGCGGTGCGCCATCTCAAAGCGGCCGATCTTTTGCATGAGGGCGCCCGTAAAGGCGCCGCGTTCGTACCCGAACAGCTCACTTTCCAGCAGGCCGGTGGGGATCGCCGCGCAGTTCAAGGTGACGAACGGCAGGTTGTGCCGGGGGCTGCGGCGATGAAGCGCCCGCGCCACCAGTTCCTTGCCCGTTCCGGTTTCTCCCAGAATCAAGACCGTGGCGTCAGTAGTGGCCACCACCTCTACTTGCTGCAGGACACGGCGCAACTGCGTGCTGGTGCCCACCATCTCTGCAAAGTCCTGATTGACCTCCGGGTGTTCTTCCTGCAGCGACTCGGAACGGTTGCGTTTCCGCAGATCCTGGACAAAGGTGATCCAGCGGAAGGGTGCCAGCTTGAGCACCGCCGAGATCACCAGGACGGGAATCCGGGTGCCGTCGCGGTGCAAGAGCTCCTTCTCGTATGGCGAACAAGCCCGGAAGCGCAGCCCCTCTTCATGCGCCAAATCGTCAAGCGCCGCATACTCGGGTGGCGTCAGGTCCGGCCAGTGGAGGCGGCCGCTCTGGAGGTCGGCCGCCTCGTAGCCCAGCAGGGTGAGAAACGTATCGTTGGCCTCTGGAATCCGGTCGTATTCTCCGGAGATGATCCCGGCGATGGAGGGTTCGGGCGGGGAAAGCCGGGACCGTGCGCGGCGGCGGCGTAACTCTTCGTCGCGGTCATGACGGGCGGTGAAATCCCTGGTGATACGGGCAAAGCCCTGTAGCCGGCCGCTGTCATCCCGGAGCGCCATGGTAATCGAGTTCGCCCAAAACGGTGAACCATCACTTTTGTGATGCAGACTCTCGGCCGTATAGTGGCCCTCGGCCTCCGCTCGCGCGATCAACTGGCGGAGTTCCATGTCGGGCGGCGGATCAGGCGGGCAAAGAACCGCCGATGAGCGTCCGACGACCTCGTCCGCCCGATAGCCATAGAGGCGCTCGGATCCGCCGTACCAACTGACGATATCGCCCTCTGGACCCAGCAGACAGAGGGCGAAGTCCCGCACGTAGGCGGGCACCTCCGAGAGATCAGCCGTTGTGCCGGTCTCGCGGCCGGGCTGCAGTACCAGCAGGTGACGCCCGGGCAGAACGTCCCGCCGGGCCTCAAACACGATCTCTTTTGCCCCTCCATCCGGCCCCGCCAGCTTCAACGCACCAGAGTGGACGCCGTTTTGCCGGACGGCCTCCCACATCTCGGGAAGCAGTGGGCGGGATGAAGGGTCGGCGAAGTCATCCAGTTTCTGTCCGATGATTCGCTCCCGGGGAAGCTCCAGCAGACGCGCGGCACCCGTGCTGACTTCGCGCGACGCACGCTCGTCATCGCTGATCACAATGGGAACAGTGGGGTGGAAGACGATGGCGCGGAACAGCAGTTCCAGTTGTTGGGGCCCATGGCTCAGCAGCCAGCTGACTTCGGGCCTAAGGGATGAGGCAGTAGTCAGTTGAAACCTTCGTTCTCCACGCCCGCCCGCGACTCCGCAGGGCATGTTGGACTTTACTCAGAGCGCCGCTGCCTGATGGTATCACCAGAACAGAAAGATAGGGCTGGAGTGAATGACCATATTTAGTCACCCAGCGTCCTCCCCCGGTCGATCCGTTGGCCGGCAATTGTTCTCCATGGGCACGCGGGCCGGACTGATCGCGGCAAGGAAACCGCCAGCAGCCGGGCCACGGACGGTCATCAGACTTTCCAAGGCAGCCTCCGATGCAAATCTCTCGCTGCTGACGGGGGCGTGGGGCCGTCCACTCACGACCAACTGGTTTCCCAGTTGATCCCGAGCGCAGTGAGGGTGACATCTTCAGACCGCTGGGTTGGGAGCTGTATTTGCCCGCGACTCGCAGGAACCGATTGGGTGTCACCGACATTGACATCGCATGTGAAGGGCCAAAGTGTGGCGGGCCGGCCGTTTGGTGACAGCACCAGTTTAGGGATCTGCGGAGAACCATCCGGCCGGATGTGACCGTATTTCGCCACTTGGGCTCCGGCACCCCTCGGCAGAGATCCAGCAGAGGTGCGTGGCATCGCGGGTCTGCGTGCGGGCCAAAGCAAGGATGGGCCTCCAATTGCACCGTGCTCGCCGGAGGAGTGAACCAAATGCCCTTGCTCAATGTGGTGGTCTTGCTGGTGATCGTGGGGGTGGGACTTTACCTGATTAACCGGTATATCCCGATGGCCCCAAGCATCAAGTCGATCCTGAATTTCGTGGTGGTGGCCGCGGTCTGCGTCTGGCTGCTACAAGTGGCCGGCCTGTGGACCGGCGTCCGCAACTTCCGGTTGTCCTGATTGGCCTTGGCGGTGATCAGAATCCGCCGGATGGAGCAGTGAAAAAGAAATAGGGGGCAGGCCATGGCGGCCTCCCCCTTGGCTGCCAACTCTCGAATCCGTTCGCTCCCGCTCGGGAACGAGAGGAGATCATCGGAAGTGGGTAATGACCCGGAGAGGTGCAGTCGGAAGGTGAGAGAATCACCGCGGTCGGCTGTTTACCAGACCTTGCGTTACGGCCTCTGCCGATCGCGGCCCGCTGGGAACGGGGACGCGCTGGGCATTGTTTTCTCTTTCGCACTGC
>JBIKMK010000621.1:0-3159 GCA_044359315.1 Bryobacteraceae bacterium
AAGATCACCTTCGGCGACGAAGTGCCCGCCGCTACTCCACCGGCCCCGGCTAAGCCGAAGCCGTAGTGGCCACGGGTCAGCGCGCGGCTGGCTTCAGCAGGCGGTAGTCCACTTTCCGGATCCGCCGGCGGTGTTGTAGGACATGAAGCCGACCGGCGTGGTCAGCTTGGTTTCGCCGGGCCGCAGATCGATGCGGCGGCCGGTGATCACCACGTCGATCACTGGCTTCTCATCGACCCACGCTTGCAGCCGGTCATCGGTGACGCGCAGCCGGAAGCTATACCAGCGGCCATTTTCGAAATTGAAGTAGGTGCGCGTCTCATTGTCGGCCGCATCCCAACCATCAATGCTGGAAATGCCGACAATGTCGCCGCCCCAGCCGCCGGTGACCAGCGTGGCAAAGGACTCCTTCACCGGAAAAGTGAAGCTCGCAAAGAAGTCATTGCCCTTCTCACGCAGGGCTTCAAAGCGGACTTCATAGTTGGACTGGGCGAACGCCTGTTCGCGCCGCACTCCCGTAAAGGGCGCGCCAGGCGGCAACAGGATCGCACCGCCGTCCACCCGTACCACCCCATGCCCGCGAAACGCCACCTCCTGCCAGCCGGCCAGTGACTGGCCATCAAACAGCGGCTGCCAATCGGGTGTCTGGGCAGCAAGAGTTGCGCAGGCGATCACAGAGCAGGCGATCACAGAGAAGGCAGTCGGCAAAGCGAAGCGCATAGCTGCCAGTTTGCGCTGCGCGATCAGCCGCGGTCAAGGAACTCGCGGTAGGCCGCCAAAGGGATCGTGCAGGACGGATCGTCTGCCGCATCGTCAAGCGCGTTCTCCAGGCGGTCCCAGACCAGGCGCGCCTGCGGGCAATCTCCCAACCGGGGCCAGTTCTCGCGACCGAAGCCTTCCAATGCAGCCGGGAGAAGCGAAAACGGCACGGCGGCAAAGTCCAGCACCGGATCGCCCCAGCCGGCGTCGCCCCAGTCGAGCAAGGCCAACAGGCGCGCCTCGCGAGTGCACATGATGTTCATCTCATGCAGATCGTTATGCAGAAAGCAGCGGCCGTCCGCGCCGCGAATGACCTGCGGCAGCAGCTCGGAGATCAACTCCTCCATCTGACGCACGCCGCCCTGGGGGGCATGGCCGGAGTCGGCCCAGCGCCGCAAGGCCGGGTAGAGATCCAGTTCGCGGCCGGGTTCGTCCAGATAACCGTCTGGGTCAGGACAGTTGGCGACAGTGGAATGCAGCTGAAGAATCTGTTGGCCTACCTGCCGCCACACTTCCATCTGCCGGGCTGGATCAAGCCGGGCCAATCCCAAGGTTTCGCCATGGACCCGCTCCCACAATGAGTAGGGCCGATCGATGAGGGTCCGGGAGTCATCAAAGGCGATCAGACGCGGTGTCAGGATACCGGCCTGATGGGCCACTGGGGCGGCCACGGATTCGGTCCGGGCGTCCGGGACAGCTTCATCGTGGTCGGTGGCCACACGGAGGATCAGATCCTCTGTCGCATAGATGCGATTGGCGAGGCCGGTAGCAAGTAGAGGCTGCCACGGGCCAGTGACCCCGTGATGCCGGAGAATGTCATCAACCGGATCAATGGCCATCAATCCACCTCCGGCCTGTTATTGGGTACTCACTCCCGGTCTGCGCCACCAACAGCATCCGTCCCAGCAGGATGGCGGCAAGACAGACTAAACGGAAGGCCATACTGCCGGTGTAGGCCTAGTACTAAAGGGCCGTTTAAGGGTTGATATGAGCCTAGTCTTCTTTCTGGTCATCTTGCTAGAATATCCGTACTATGTGGACAAGATTGCAGTACCTTCTGCTGCGGGCTATCTCCCCTGGCGAGCCTGGTGGAATGAGTGGGTCCGCCTACATAAACAAGTCCAAGATCAGGGTACTACTCGGCGACCAGGCGCTGGATGATATTTTTGGGCAAACCGTGGTCGACTTTGGATGTGGCGACGGCCACGAAGCAGTTGCATTGGCGAAGCACGGGGCCGCCCGTGTCATTGGCGTGGACATCCGCGAGAACGCGCTGGCCAACGCCCGGAAGCTGGCCGAACAGGAAGGGGTTGCGGACCGGTGCTCGTTTGTCACTAAGTTGGAAGAACCTGTCGACCGGATCGTTTCGCTCGATGCCTTCGAACACTTTTCCGACCCCGCGGGCATCCTGGAGTTGATGAGCACTATGCTCCGGCCTGGCGGCCGGGTGATCGCCAGCTTCGGCCCCACGTGGTACCACCCCTTGGGCGGCCACCTGTTCTCAGTGTTCCCCTGGGCGCACCTGATCTTCTCTGAGAAGGCGCTAATCCGGTGGCGCAACGACCTGCGCAGCGACGGCGCGACACGCTTCCATGAAGTGGAAGGCGGTCTGAATTGCATGACCATCGCCCGATTTGAACGGCTGGTGAAGGAGAGTTCGCTGCAACTGCAGCACATCGAAACGGTCCCGATCCGCAAGTTGCGGCCCATCCATAACGCAGTGACGCGTGAGTTCACCAGTGCCTTAGTGCGTTGCCAGTTGGTAAAGCCCGCCAAGGAGAAGATTCGTTCCGCCGTCGGCGGCATGGCCTAAGGGGCAACTCGGCTCTAACGCCCAACATTACCGGTCGGGCAGGTCTCGGGTAAAGACCATCAGTCCACCTCCAGCCTGTTGCCGGACACTCCTGGACCGGAGCCTGGAACTACCTTGGGACAGACCATTAGGGCGTTACGTTGAATGATAGACAGCCCGCAGGAGAACTGCTTACCCGGCATGAAGGTCTGCATCGTGGGAGCGTTGGGGAAGTTGGGGCGCTACGTGGTGCGTTAGGCGCTGGATCGAGGCTACGAAGTGGTGCTGCCAACGACCGCGAGGTGAACCACAAGGCGGTGGAAGGCTGCGGTGGCGTGCTGACTGTACTAGCACCCTGGGGCGTGCCGCAGTACTCATCGGAGTCAGCCCCGGCAGTGTTCGGCCTTGCGCCACCGGGCGCATGAAGCCCCCGCCCTTGTAGGCGGCCAGACGCCTTTGGCTCTGTTGCACTCAAGAACATCAACTGAACAGTCATCAATTACTGGGTGGAGCATTTCCTGGTAGCATCAAGCCCGGAGGATGATATGCGTATTGCGAAGAACGATGTTCCTGAAAAGATCAATATCCCGGTGCGATAGCCCGGCAAG
>JBIKMK010000622.1:0-3155 GCA_044359315.1 Bryobacteraceae bacterium
CAGGTTTGGTTGGGATTGGTGGCGGAGGAGCCGGGAGTGACATCCCGGTGCAGGCGGAAGCTTGCGCCACACCTGAGGGCCTGGATGCAGAAGCCGGCGGCAAGATCGGCAGTGCGGAGGAAGTGCTGGGGTTGGTGACGACGATGCGGAAGCGGTTGTTTGAGAAGGAGGAAGTGAAGCCGAGTGTGGCTGACTTTATCCGGCTCTTGCAGCTTTACCGCGAGATGGCGGGCGAGGGGCCGAAGGAGATCACGATCCGATGGATCGACAAAGAATCTCCCGGGAGATAGGCTACTCGCCTTTGCCGAGCCAGCGGCGGTTCCACGATTCGGAGGCGCGGTTCAAGGGCTTCTCCGGGCCGATCGGGAGCGGGAAGAGCCAGGCACTTTGCCAGGAGACGATACGACTGGCGTATCTGAATCCGGGCCGCTCCGGCCTGATTGGCGCTCCGACTTATCCGATGTTGCGCGACGCGACGCAGGCGTCGTTGCTTCAGGTGATGGGCGAGAACGGGATTCCGTTCGAACTCAACAAGGCGGAGCAAGTGCTGACGTTCACGGACACCGGTTCCAAGGTGCTGTTCCGGGCGGTGGAGGAGTTTGACCGGCTGCGCGGGACTAACCTGGCATGGTTTGGGATTGATGAGTTGACTTACTGCCCGGAAGGCGCCTGGCTGCAGTTGGAGGCCCGGTTGCGTGATCCGCAAGCGGAAAGGTTGTGCGGCTTTGCGGTGTGGACTCCGAAGGGCCGGGATTGGGTTTGGCGACGTTGGATTGAAAGAAAGGTGGACGGATATGAAGTTATCTTGGCGCGAGCTTTTGAGAATCGCTTTGTCCTGGATCGCATCCCGGACTTCTACGAAAGGCTGAAGTCGAGTTACGACGAGAAGTTTTTTGCCCAAGAGGTGTTGGGTGAGTATGTGCATCAGACGGAGGGCTTGGTTTACCACGCCTTTGACCGGGTGGCGCACGTAAAGGACGTTGAAGTGGAGGCCGGGCGTCCACTGCTGTGGGCGCTCGACTTCAACGTCACGCCGATGTCGAGTGTGGTGGCGCAGAGGATTGGGGATCGGGTGCGGGTGATCGATGAGATTGTGCTGCGGCGCGCCACGACGGTGGAGGCTTGCGAAGAGTTTCTGAACCGGTATGGCGACCACCACGGGGGCGTCGTGATCTATGGCGATGCTTCCGGGAACCGGATGCAGACGACGGGATCGAGCGACTACCAGATGGTCCGCGAGACTTTTACGCGGTCCGGCGTTTCCTTTACGTACCGGGTTCCGAAGGCCAATCCGGCGGTACGGGAGCGGACGAATCTGATGAACGTGATGCTGCGGGATGGGGCGATTGAGATCAGCGCCCGGGCGAAGGAACTGCTGCTGGACTTCGAAGAGGTGGAGTACAAGGCCGACAGCACGGTGATGGACAAGGAGCGAGATCCGAAGCGGACGCATATGTCGGATGCGCTGGGGTACTTGATTTGGCAGGAGTTCCATGGACGCGAGGGTGCCGGAGAACGGCCGGGGCGACTGGTTTAGCGGGGATCTGCAGGGTCTCGGAAGACCGCTTGCTGACGCACGCGGCTCAGTACGGACGTTGAGGCGAAATCCGCAGACGTAAGAGCGGAGTTAGTTGGGCGAGGCAGTTGGGGTTTGACGGAAACAAGAGGAGAGGCGAATGTTCGCAGAACATCCGGAGTACATCGAGCAAAGGCCGGTATGGGAGAAGTACCGCGACCTCTATACGGGCGGCGAGCAGATGAAGCAGAACGCGTCTCATTACTTGCTGCGCCGTCAGAAGGAGCCCACTGAAGTTTATGGCGAGCGGCTGGAGCGCGTGTTCTATGAGAACTACATCGGGTCGATTATCGACTGGTATGCGGCGACTCTGTTCCGGCGGGAACCGCAGGTGGGACTGGAGGGTGGCAGCGGCGCGGGCCGCGAGTTCTTCAATGAACTGCAGGACGACTGCGACCTGCGCGGCACGAACCTGACGGACTATCTGCGTGAGCAGATCACGCATGCGCTGGTCTACGGTGCAGCCTATACGCTGGTGGACTTCCCGAAGCAGGATGAGCCGGCGCGGAACCGGGCGGAAGAGGATGCTTTAGGCGCATCGAGGGCGTACCTGAAGAGCTACTCCCCGCTGGACCTGGTCAATTGGAGCTACGACTCCAAAGGGCACTTGGAGTGGGCGGTGCTGCGCACGGAACGGCTATGTCAGGAGAATCCGGAGCAGAGCGAGTGGGTGCGTGAGCAGACGTGGACCTACTACGACCGGACACGATTCAAGACTTACTGCTTGCGGGGCGATGGACAGGGCGAGCCCGAACTGGTGGATGAGGGACTCCATGGTTTGGCCAAGCTGAACCGGGTACCGCTGTTCGAGCTGCGGCTGAGTGAAGGCCTGTGGTTGATGCGCAAGGCGGCGCTGGTGCAGGTGGAGCACTTCAATAAGTCCAACGCGTTGGGCTGGGCGTTGACGATGGGGCTGTTTGCGATGCCGGTGGTCTATAGCGACCGCGAGTTCAAACAGATGATCGGCGAGAGCTACTACATCCAACTGGGGCCGGAAGACAAGTTTGGGTGGACAGAGCCACAGGGAACGGTGTTCCAGCTGGCGGCCGACAACTTGTCGCGCTTGCAGCGCGAGATCTACCGGATCTGCTACCTGCTGAGCCAGGCGGGCGGGGCGTTTGCGAACGGACAGAGCCAGTCGGGATTGAGCAAGCAGCGGGACTACGCGATCACGCAGGAAGTGCTGCGTGCGTTGGGGGACCGCGTGAAGGACATCACGAAGTCGATTCTGCGATCGATCGAAGCGGTGCGGGAGGACGGGCTGGTGATTGATGTCGCGGGCCTGGATGAGTTTGACATTGGTGAGTTTGGCTCGATGTTGGACGACGCGGAGCGGTTGCTGAGGATCGGGATTGACTCACCGACGCTGCGGGAACAGGTGCAGAAGCGGTTGGCGTTTAAGTTCCTGTCTGATATCCGGTCCGACCTGAAAGACAGGATTGCTCGCGAGATCGATGCTTCCGTGGTGGGGAACGAATGATGAACGATGGCACGGCGGCGGAGGAACTCATTAGCAGCGTGCGTGAGGGGGAACCGGTAGACCTGGACCGCACGCCAACGCCGGCCACTCCCGGTGAGC
>JBIKMK010000623.1:0-3154 GCA_044359315.1 Bryobacteraceae bacterium
GAATCAGATTTCTGTCAGAAATGCTGCACCAGCCACAGGCATATCCGCCCTGGTGTTCGAGGAAATAGATGGGCCGTTCGTACTCGTTGTTCCATCCACCCTGAACGACTTTCTTTTTTGTTTCATCCACCATGACCAGGGCCCCCGGCAGCAGGATCGGATACATCGACCAATCCTCCGACCCGATAAAGGCGTAGCGGCGGTTCTTCAGGTCCAACCCCTCCAGCAGCATCAACGGGAGTTTTCCCCAACGCTGGATCAAGCGGCTGACGTAGGTGGTTTTGCGCAGATCAAGCCCTGGGTCCAGGGCCAGCGGCACCTGGATGTCGCCATGACCGGCGGTGGTGAAATCAATCGGATGCGTGTTAGGGACTTCCAGCGTGGCGGCGTCAGCGGCCAGGCGGGTGACGTTAACCCCATACCAATCAAGTACATCAAGAATGTTCAGGCCGTAAATGGCGCAAAGACTGTAGAGCTTGTAGATGCTGGGGACGGTCCCCTTGTTTTCGATGTCGGACAGCCGGCTGAGCGCAATGACGAAATCTTCGTTGCCATGCTTTTCGCGGATGCGCTGGCTATAGACCTCAACGTCCCGGTAACGCAGATTGAGGCCCTCGCGGGCCCGCTTGAATTTTTGACCGGGGTCCTCCATGATAATGGCACGTCCGCCTATTCGAGGGGATTATACCCGCTTGGCGCGGGCGTCTAAGAATACAAAAATAAATCTTGTTCTGATTCCGAATTATATCGGCCTCACCCGCCCAGAGCAAGGAGGTATATCCTTCTGCTCTGTTCCGAAATCAGAACAGAGAGCGAGAGAGTTTGCGAATCGTCGTTGGAATATCGGGAGCCAGTGGTTCAATTTATGGTTACCGCCTGCTCGAAAAACTCCGCCTGCGGTCCGGAATCGAGTCCCATTTGATCCTGACGCGTAGCGGTGAAAAGACAGCGTACCTTGAAATGGGCAAACTGGCAGCGGACTTCAAGGCACTGGCCGACTACTCCTATTCCCTTGAGGATATAGGCTGCCGGTTGGCAAGTGGTAGTTTTCAGACCGATGCCATGGTGGTGGCGCCGTGTTCGATTCACAGCATGTCGGCGATCGCCACCGGCATCACCTCCAACCTGCTCACCCGCGCCGCTGACGTGACGCTAAAGGAGCGGCGGAAACTGGTGCTGATGGTCCGCGAAATGCCGTTCCACCTGGGCCACTTGCGCAACATGACCGCGCTGGCCGAAATGGGCGCGATCATCGCTCCACCGGTGCCGGGTTTCTACAGCAAACCGGCAACTGTGCTGGACTTGGTGGATCACTGTGTGGACCGGGTGATGGACCTGATTGGTGTCCCGGCCGATGATGCCAAACGATGGGAGGGGGCACGATGAAGAAGAAACCGGCCAAAGAGATCATCGCCTTTCAGGGGGAACCGGGAGCGTTCAGCCAGATTGCCATCCGCCAGTTTCTGCCGGATGCGGACATCCTGCCGTGCGAACGGTTTGAGCAGGTGTATATCGCCTTGCGCGACGGCCAAGCAACCGGTGCGGCGATCCCGATGGAGAACACGCTGCACGGATCAGTGCATGAGAACTACGATCATCTGCTGAATTTTGACGTCCGCATTGTGGCCGAGACCAGCGTCCGGATCGTCCACAACCTGATCGTCGTGCCGGGCGTAAAGTTCTCCGATATCCGGCAGGTCTATTCACACCCGGTGGCGCTGAACCAGTGCCTGAAGTTTTTCGCCAGCCACCCGGAACTGACGAAGCAGACCTTTTATGACACGGCCGGCAGCGTCAAGATGATCATGGCGGAAGGCCGGCGGGATGCGGGGGCCATCGCCTCTGCGGTGGCGGCGGAAATTTACGGCGCGCGGATCCTGAAGCGTTCGATTGAAGATGACCGGGAGAACCATACACGCTTCTTCCTGCTCCGGCGCCCGGAGTTCAAAGTGACGCCCGCTGACGGTCCCTACAAGACGTCTCTGGTGATGACGGTGAAGAACGTGCCCGGGTCGCTATTCCGGGCGTTGGGGGCGCTGGCGCTGCGGGATATCTCGTTATCGAAGATCGAGTCCCGGCCGCGCCGCGGCACACCCTGGGAGTACCTGTTCTATCTCGACTTTGCCGGGCACACGGATGAACCGCGGGTGCGCAATGCCATTGGCCACCTGGAAGAGATGGCCGGCATGCTGAGGGTCCTGGGCAGCTATCCGGCGGCGCGCCGGTAGCCGCGGACGCCGAATCGCTGCTATCGTCCGCCTGAGCGGGCGCTGCAACTGGCGGCGGCGATGGTGCGTCTAGGGCTTAGGTAGTCTGCAACAGTTGGCGTTGCGGCGGGTTCAATTCGAAGAGGTAGCTATGCGTTCATGGATTTGGCTGGTTCCCGTACTGCTGGTGGCCGCTGATGATGAGAAGGCGGTTTTCCGGAGCGACGTCTCCCTGGTCCGTGTCGACACGCAGGTACTGGACCGCGATGGCCGGGCGATCACCGGCCTGAAGATCACCGACTTTGCGCTGCGTGAGCAGGGCAAGCCGCTCGCCATCCGCAACTTCGCGCGCGAGGACATGGCGGTGGACCTGTTGTTTCTGCTGGACGTCAGTGCGAGCATGCGCCCGCACGTCGAGCGGATTGCAGCGGCGGCGCACCAGGCGATGAGCGTTTTGGGAGCCGACGACCGGGTAGCCATCATGGTCTTTGACCGCGCCACGCGCATCCGCATGCCGTTCAAGGTGGGCTTGGAGCAGGTGGAAGCGGGCTTTGACGGCGTGCTGCGGCAGGAGAACTTTCGCGGCGGCACCGACATTACCTTGGGGCTGATGCAAGCGGCGAACTACGTCAAGAAGAATGCCCGCCCGGATGCCCGCCGCGCGATCGTGATCCTGACGGACGACCAAACAGAGTTTCACCGCGATGATGAGGGCGTGCTGATGGCGCTGGAGCGCGCCGACGCCGTCCTGAGTGCTCTGTTGGCACCCAATGCAATGAATCAGTCCAACTTCCCGGGTGGGGGCTCCGGCTGGCCCGGTGGACAGCAGCGCCGCGGTGGCGGCATCGGTGGAGCCCTGGGCGGCATCATCCTGGGCGGCGGCGTTGGCTTCCCCGGGGGCGGCCGCAACGGCGGGCCGTATCCCAACGGCCGTAATGGCGGCCAGT
>JBIKMK010000624.1:0-3153 GCA_044359315.1 Bryobacteraceae bacterium
CCGTCACCCGCCCCGACGAAACGTGGACCGGCCAAACAGGCCGTGTTCAACCCCTGGTGATGGAGGCGATCGGCGATCAGCGTGAACTCGAGGTCTACGCCTGCGGCATGAAGGAAATGACCGAAGACATCCGGAACCGCATGAAGGATCTGGGCTTCGACCGCAAGCAGATCATCGTCGAAAAGTACGACTAGGGAACGAGAGTGGCACCCGGGTATTGAGTCCCGCAAAGGGGATTGAATCCCGCCAAGCCGCCAAGGCGCAAAGAATCTCTTGGCGGTTTTGCGGCTTAGCGGGAACCTCTTACTCGAAGGCGTAGCCCGAACAGTCAGGCCTACCGGATAGGCCGCACTTCCACTTTCTTGTAGATCTGCTTGGTCTCATCCAGGCTGGCGAACACCACTCCCGGCAAGCGAGCCGAGGCCGTTCCCGCCGCCACACCCCACCGGAGCGATTCCCAGAACTCTTTGTTCTTGTGGCGTGCCCAAACAAAGGCGGCCGCCATCGCATCGCCGGCACCGATCGGACACACCGCATCGATCCGCGGCGGCACCGATTCCCAGATCCGTTCGCCCATCATCCCCAGCGCGCCCCGGCTACCCAGCGATAGCAACACCTGCTGCGCACCCATTTGCTGGATCCGCTCGACGGCGTCGATGTAGTGACTCCGGGTCAACAGCACCCGGTTCAGCAACCGTTCCGCCTCCTGCTGGTTGGGCGTCACCACCGTCGGATTAGCCTCCAAACCCTCGCGCAGGGCATCACCATCGGTGTCCAGCAGTGTCTGCACGCCCGCATTGCGAGCATCCTCCACCAACCCCGCATAGAAATCGCTGGGCATGCCCGGAGCCAGGCTGCCACACAGCATCAACCACTTCACTTTAGGCAGCCGCTTGCGCACCGCCGCCGCAATCTGCGCGCATTCCTCCGCCGTCACCTGAGGACCCATCTCATTCAACTTCACGGTCAACCCATGCTGATCCGTGATGGTCAGGTTGGTACGGATGTTGTTCGAAATCGGCACCCAGTGAACCGGGAAGCCCTTGTCCAGCATGAACTCCATCAGGCATTCGCCCGCCGTGCCGCCCGCCGTGGCGATCGCCAGCGTCTTGCCGCCAAACGAATGGATCACCAGCGACGCATTGATCCCGCGTCCGCCGGGACCTTCAGAAGTATCGAGAATGTACGCCCGGTCTTCAAAGACCAGCCGGTCCGCACTGACGCTGCGGTCAATGGCCGGATTAACTGTGAGTGTGAGAATCAATTCACCAATTCTAACCAGAACTGTTTACCAGACAGAAAGCGTCACTGGCCAGGGATGTGGTAGCGAATGTTACCGTAGGAGATGCGTTCTCATCCGCTGTTCGGAGCATATGCCGCTCTGGCAGCCGTCTGTTTTTTCTGGGGCACCACCTACCTGGCCATTCGCGTGGCTCTGGAGACCTTCCCGCCCTCCTTTCTGGTGGCCGTCCGGTTTCTGATCTCCAGCGTCATCCTGCTGATCTGGGCCAAGTGGCGCGGCGAAAAATTCCCCCAGGGCGCAGCGTTGTGGCGGACGGCCTTGAATGGCGTGCTCATCCTGGGCGTCGCCAACGGCTGCCTCACCTATGCCGAACAACTGATCCCCAGCGGCTTGGCGGCGCTGTTTGTGACGACCTCGCCCTTCTGGCTGACCGGTGCCGAGGCGCTGGTGCCGGGTGGAGAAAAGCTCCACGCCCCGACGCTTGCCGGGATGGCTGTGGGTCTGTCCGGAGTCGCCCTGCTGGTAGGGCCCGATAGCTTTGGCGACCACGCCAACATGAATTCACTCTGGGGCTTCGCGCTGCTGCAAGTGGGCAATGCCGGCTGGTCCTTCGGGTCGATTCTGCAGAAGCGGATCCCGCGGGGCATCAACCCGGTGGTCAGCGGAGCCTTTCAACAGTTGGCCGCCGGACTCGTTTGGGCCGTGGTGGCCCTTGCCCTGCAAGCGGCACCAGAGCACCCCAGCGCCCGGAGCATCGGGGCGATGCTCTATCTTTCGATGTTCGGCTCCATCGTCGCCTACAGCGCCTATCTCATCGCCCTGGACCGACTGCCGGTGGCCATTGTTTCCGTCTACACCTACATCAACCCCATCGTCGCCGTAACGCTCGGCTGGCTGGTCTATCGCGAACCCTTCGGTCCGCGCGAGGCCGCCGCCATGGTGGTGATCTTCCTCGGTGTCTGGCTCGTGAAGCGCTTCTCGCGCTGAACCAGTAACCGCCCGCAGAACCTCGCGGCTCCGGCACTGATTGATGTTACCGAGCCGCGCGCGCAAGCAAGCGGACCGGTCGGCGGCACAGCTACTTCCGCTACCCGCCTGCCAACCGCGGTCCGCGCGCGACTGTGATACGAATATCAAAGCGCTGCGGACTCACAAGCTGTTCGCCGCGACCAATTCACACGTGCAAGGTAACGAGCCATGTCCATCCCATCCACATCCAGCAACCGGCGTAGATGGCTCAAGAGTGCCGCTGCTCTGGCCGCGGCGAGTACGACGGGCGACGCCTTGATCGCTGCCCCAGCCGCCTCCACCGGGAAGCCGCTGATTCTCGCCAGCGACTCGGGCGCGGTGACGGAAACCGCAGCCGGCAAGGTCCGCGGCTATGCCCGCTCGGGCATCTACACCTTCAAAGGCATCCCCTATGCGGGCTCAACCGCCGGGGCCGCCCGCTTTGCCGCACCCACCAAGGCCACGCCCTGGGCGGGAATCCGCAGTTCGATGTACTACGGCTGGGTAGCGCCCCAAGCGCCTCGGGTGGGCTGGGCGGTGGACGAAAACGCCTTCATGTTCGAATGGGACGACGGCATCCAGAACGAGGACTGCCTCCGCGTCAACGTCTGGACTCCCGGCCTGAAGGACAACCGCAAGCGGCCCGTGATGTTTTGGATCCACGGCGGCGGCTATTCAGCGGGCAGCGGGCAAGAGCTGAAATCCTACGACGGGGAAAACCTAGCCCGGCGCGGCGACGTGGTGGTGGTCAGCGTCAACCACCGGCTGAACTCCCTGGGCTACCTGAATCTGGGCGAGTACGGTCCCGGCTGGGCCGATGCGGCCAACGTCGGCATGCTGGACCTGGTGGCGTCGCTCGAATGGGTGCGCGACAACATCAGCCAGTTCGGCGGCGACCCCGG
>JBIKMK010000625.1:0-3150 GCA_044359315.1 Bryobacteraceae bacterium
CCGCGGCTTTGATCGCCCACCAGCGCGCGGTGCTGGAAGCGGTGCCGTTGCCGCATATCCTGCAATATTCCGCCTCGCTGACGGGCATTCGGCTGGAAGCTTCGCAATTGAAGGCCCTGCGCGCGGAGTTCCCGCACTTTTCCTGCATCAAGGTGGACTTTATCCCGCCGGGCCCGGTGGTGAGCGACTTGATCGATTCGTTGGGCGAAGGCTTTACTTACCTGATTGGCTTTGCGGGTCTTCAGTTGGCTGACTGCCTGAAGCGTGGCGCTCACGGATTGATGGGCGGCGCGGGGCACACCCGGGAGGACATCGAGGTCTTTCGTGCGCTGAAGGCTGATCCGGACGGCGCCGGGCGCATTGCGTTTGAGAAGCTGCTGCCGCTGATCAACCTGGAGATGCAGACCATCGACATGTCGATTGCGACGCACAAGTGGCTGCTGAAGCAGTTGGGCATCATCGCAAGCGATCATGTGCGCAAGCCGGGGCCGGTGCTGGACCGATGGCAGCAAGAGGAACTGCGCGGGCACATGCGGCGGCTGGGCGCAACGCTTTAGAGAACTAGTAGCCACTTCGCAGGGTCGAACAGACCGCTTGCTGGCGCGCGCGGCTCGGTAGAATTTGCGCGTGACTAGCCGCTAGGGAATCAGTTCGCCGGGCAGCATCAGGCGGGCGGCGCAGCCGGGGCCGTCGGTTCGATTGGCCAGCGTTAAGCTGCCGCCGTGGGCTTCAGCGATCTGGCGGCTGAGCACCAGGCCAATGCCGCTGCCGCCGGGCTTGGTCGTAAAGAAGGGGACGAACAGATTGGCGGTGCTGGCTAATCCCTGGCCGTTGTCCAGCACGTTGATCTCAATTTGCGCGGGGCCTCGCACCCACTCAATGCTGACCGGTCCACCGGCATCGACGGCGTTGCGGACCAAGTTGATCAACACCTGCTCGATCTGCGCGGCGTCGGCATTGACGATCACGTCAGGGCCGTCCACCGTCACCTTCGCGCGTGTCTCGAGTGCAGCCACGTGTTCGATGAGGCTCCGCAAAGCGACCGGCGATTTCTGCGGCCGTGGCAGCTTCGCCAGTTGCGCATAGGAGGCGAGGAAACGCGACAGGCCATCGGAGCGGTTGGCGATGATCTCGAGTCCGCGCTGCGTATCTTCGCGCCAGTCTTCCGCCAGCGGCTCGCGCTTGACGATCTGGATCAACGATCCCGCGATGGACTTGATGGGGGTGAGCGAATTGTTCAGCTCATGGCCCAGCACCCGGACGATGCGTTGCCACGCTTGCAGCTCTTCTTCGCGCAAGGCGCGGGTGACGTCGGAGAGGACGAGCAGTTGATGCGGCAGTCCATCTTCACGGAATACGCTGCGGTTGATGTTCCAGCGGCCGGTGGCTCCGGGAAAGGTCAATTGCAGGGTGGCGGCGGCCCCGGCCAGCACTTCGCCCAAACCCAGCGCCTTGGCATCGTGGCCCAGCATCCGCTCCGATGGCGCGGCCAGCAGGCGTTCGCCCGCGCGGTTGACGTAGCGCAGGCAACTGGCGCTATCGAAGGTGAACACGGCCACATCGATCTCTTCCATCACCTTGCGCAATAGCGTGGTGGCTTCCAGCGCGCCGAGGCGTTGCGCGCGCAGGGTGGAACCGATGGCGTTCACCTGCTGCATCACTTCGCCCAGCGCATCTTCGTCATCCGCACTGCGGGCGCGGATGGAGTAGTCGCCCTCGCGGACGGCTTCCAGCAGATTGGCGAGCGTCCGCAAGGGATTGGCCACACGATCCCGCACGGCGGAGGCCGCACCCAGCCAGAACGTGAGCACCAGCAGCGTGCAGGTCCACTGGACCTTGGGCGAGTAGCCGTCGAACCACAGGATGCCCAGCGCCAGTGCCACGGCCGGGGCCCCGCCCAACAGGGCGAGCAGTTGTATGCGGCGTTCGTGGACGATCGGCGGGAGTTTCACTTCAGATCAATCCATCGCTACAAACCATAGCGCTGCAGGCGCCGGTAAAGCGCGCTGCGCGACAAGCCCAGTGTGGTGGCCGCATGGCTGACGTTGCCTTTGTGCCGCTCCAGCGCCTTGCGGATCAGGAAAGCCTCCACGTCTTCGAGCGACATTTCATCCAGCCGCTGCGCGGTCTCGCGGCCCATGCGGAGGGCCATATCCTGCGTCCGGATCTGAGGCTCCTGTGCCATCAGCACGGCGCGTTCGATGACGTGGTTGAGTTCGCGCACATTGCCCTGCCAGGGATTGTCGAGCAGCGCTTGCAGTGCCGGGTTATCGAACCCGATGATGTGCTTGCGGTAACGCTGGGCGTGCTGGCGCAGGAAGTGCGCGGCCAGCAGGGGAATGTCTTCCCGGCGCTGGCGCAGGGGTGGCAGGTGAATCTCGATAGTGTTCAGGCGGAACAGCAGATCCTCACGGAACCGGCCATTCGCCACTTCCTGCTGGAGGTTGGCGTTGGTGGCCGAAAGCACGCGGACATCCACCTTCTTGGTTTTGGATGAACCGACGCGCTCCATTTCGCCAATCTCAAGCACGCGCAGCAGCTTCGATTGCAGGTTCATGGGCACGTTGGCGATTTCGTCGAGGAACAACGTGCCGGTGTCGGCCAGTTCAAAGCGGCCCACGCGGTCGACCTTGGCGTCGGTGAAGGAACCTTTGACGTGGCCAAACAGTTCGCTCTCAAAAATCCCTTCCGCCAAGCCGCCGGCATTCACCGTGATCATCGGCTTGGTGGCGCGCAGCGACATCGCGTGCAGTGACCGGGCCACCACTTCCTTACCGGTTCCGGGCTCCCCGGTGACGAGGATATTGGCATCGGACGGACCCACGCGGGCGATCAGGTCGAGCACCGGCTGCATGGCGGGGGACTGGGCGATCAGCGATGGACCGCCATCGGACCGCAGCAGCCGATTCTCCGCCTCCAGGCGCTGGCCTTGCTTGAGCGCATCGTTGAGTGCCAGTTGCGTCTTGACGATGGCCACCAGCCGCGCGTTCTCCCAGGGCTTGGTGATGAAGTCCCGCGCGCCACGGCGCATGGCTTCCACGGCCAGTTCGACGCTGCCCCAGGCGGTCATCACCACGACGGGCAACGTCGGATCGACGGCCTGGATACGGCTCAACAGATCGAGGCCTTCCTGGCCCGAGGTGGTATCGC
>JBIKMK010000068.1:0-11189 GCA_044359315.1 Bryobacteraceae bacterium
CCAGCGCAATCACCGAATAAAGTACTGAGTAAGGGACGTGCACACGTCTCAGGCGTCCGTGGAGGGAATGGGCGAGGACGACAATGAAGTAAGGCTGCTGCACGAAGTCTTCAACCAGGCTGACGCCAGCGTGGGGTAGCCAACTTGCCGGGGAGGCGCCCCGGCACCCTAAAGGTAACAATTTGTTAATGCATCTGTCAAGCCTTCTGGCCCAGGCCGACCCATCCGCTGGGTCAGCCGGACACAGAACGAAGCCTGATGCAGCGGGCTAGTCCAGCCCGGCGCCATAGGCCGCCAGATTGGGGATGGTCACCGGAGATCGGCCACGGAAGGGGATCGCACCCAACATCGCTTTGGCCACTGCGGCTTCTGACGTCGGAGCGGTCGAGAAAGTGGCGACATAAGCGTGCACCTTAGGAAACGCCCGCATCAGATACGGGTTGCCAAAGCTGATCAACGCCACCGGCGCGGGCCCCTGCTGCAGTTGCCCCACAAAGCGGGTGGGAGCGGCCGAAAGTTGCTGGCTGAAGGCGGCCAGCACCACGGCGGAGCAGTTTTTGGCGCGCGAGGCCACCTCATCAAAGGCCGGCTCCGGCATGGTGGAATCCAGCCACTGTGTATAGAGCCGGGGGGCCTGCTCCTTCACCTCATCAATCAAACGGCGTCCCAACTGCGAATAGCGGTTCTCGCTCAAGATGTACAGGCAGGCTTTCTCCGGCGCCTTCAGCGGGAGCGCGCCCTGCTCGTTGCGGACCAGCGTCAACGCCTGCTCCGCCACCTGTTGCGCCTGCCCTGCGGCGTCTTCAGAATCGAGAACCTCCGACAGCTCTTCCAGTTCCACCAAACGTTTCTTATGCAACCCCAGGCGTACTTTGGCCGCGAGCACTTTCTCGACGCTCTGCCGGACCCGTTCCTTGGAGATCCGGCCACTGGCCACAGCCTTGACCACGCCGTCAATCGCCTGGTCCGGGTTGGAAGGGATCAACAGGACATCGACACCCGCTTCAAGCGCCCGCACCGCCGCCTCACCGGAAGAGTAGAGCTTGGTCAGCCCCTGCATGTCCATCGCGTCCGTCGTCACCAGACCCGTAAAGCCCAGTTCCTGCTGCAGCAGCTTGGTCATGACGTTCTTTGAGACCGTACCCGGAATCTCTTCCGGCTCCAGCGCCGGGATGCGCAAATGAGACGACATCACCGAATCCACCTGAGCCGCAATGGCGGCCCGGAACGGCTTCAACTCCACCGCATCCAGTCGTGCCCGGTCGGCGGCAATCACCGGCAGACCAAAGTGGCTATCGACGGCCGTGTCGCCATGTCCGGGAAAGTGTTTGACGGAGAGCAGCACCTGAGTCTTCGGGTCACTCCGTGCGCCTTCAATGTAGGCCACCACATGCTGCGCCACTTCATCCGGGTTCTCACTGAACGACCGCAGGCCGATCACCGGATTATCCGGGTTGTTGTTAACATCCGCGTCCGGAGTGAAGATCCAGTGCACGCCCATCGCGCGCGCCTCCCGCGCGGTGTGGAGCCCCAGAAAGCGCGTCGCTTCCAGGTCTCGCGCCGCGCCGTAGGCCATGTTGTGCGGAAACTTCGCCGTTCCCGACATGCGCATCGACGCACCCCGCTCAAAATCACCGCCCACAATCAGCGGCAGCGCCGCCGCCCGCTGCATGCGATTCAGAAAGGCGGCCATGGCATAAGGTTCAGCGTTCACCACCACGCCATTGCGCACCCGGTTCAGCACAATCAAGCCGCCCACACCGGACTGCTTCACCAGGCGGTTGAACTCGCGATAGGCCTTGGTCTTTGATGACGGCGCGTCGCCGTAGAAGCGGATAATCACCAGTTGCGCCACCTGCTGCCGCAACGTCAACTTGTTCATCCACTGGCGCACCTGGCCAGGCACCGGCGCGGCCTTGGCGCCAGCCCGGGCGTTCTTCTGCGCCGTCTTGCCGGGTGCGGCCTTCTTCGGCGCCGACACAGCGCCACCCGGCCCAGCCAACACCAGCAGCATCGGCAACAGTTTCAGCACTTTCATCTTCTTCCCCACTGTACCGTCACCCGCATCGTATCGTCTTGTTTCTCCAACGTACGAGCCCCCCCTGCAAAGCAAAATGGGCGGCCCCGGATTGGGGGCCGCCCATCAAAGAAATGCGTTTGACTCGCGATCCACCAGGGACCGCACCTAAAACTGCTAGACCGTCTTTTTCTTGCTCCGCAACTCAACCCGCTGTGTACCCACCGGCTTCCGCGGTTTGCGGTTCAGCAAGCGCTGTACACTCCGGACCAGAACCGGAACCTCGGCCGAATTCTTCATCATCACCACATCCGCACCTGTCGTGTGCTCATCCAGACCCAGAACGTTAACAAATCCTGAGATTAGAACTATGGGCACGCCGGCCCGCACTGCACGTAGTTTCTGAATCAGCTCAATCCCGCTCATGTCCGGCATCTTGTAGTCGGTTACCACAAGATCCACGGCCTCCCGCGGGAATATTTCCAGAGCCGCCTTCGCTGAAGAGGCGGTCAGAATGCGATAGCCCAGTTCGCCCAAGACATGCTTGCGCGCCGATAGACCATCGTGATTGTCGTCCACCAGCAAAATTGTGGCGGTATGTTTTTTGGAGGAATCGTCCATCAGAAAGCTCTGCGAAGGTAACAGTCACATCACGAAGCTGTCAATGGCCTCGTATCGGGCTGTGAGGGCGATAGTTATTTCGCTTGACTTTGGCCGCTGTTCGGGGCCTGTCTGGCGGGCTTATTCGACCGCGCGCGGAGCGTTGTAGCCGGTCTTGGCCACAATCGTGTACTTCATCGGCTTGCCCTTCTCATCGGTGATGCGGAGGGGTTGCCCGTCGGGCGCCACCAGTTCCACTTTCAGCTTGCGGAACTTCCCATCGCGCTCCGTATTGGTGGGTTGATAACCAATCGAATACTGGTTGCGCAAGGCTTCGTGGATGGCCCCAAAGATGCCACGATACTCACCGGCAAAGCGCGGAAAGAAGGACTGCCCGCCGGTCTCTTTGGAGAACGTGCGCAACTGGTTGTCGGCCTGCAGGAAGTCCAGGCGCGCAATGGAGCCCATCATGCCACGGGCATCCATGATTTCCCGGATGTACTGCATGATGCCGATCGAATAGATCGGCACTCCCGCCGTTTGCAACTGGCGCCGGGTCTTGTCGAAAGTCAGCTTCGAAAACGTGTCAATGCCGCTGGCGATGACCACGATCGCCTTGCGCCCCTCGATTTCTGACATCCGCTCCGCCGTATCGGTGAGGGCATCATAGAGGTTCGATTCCGAATAGGCCGCAATGCGCAGGCGCTGCATCGCTTCCATCGCTTTGCGCTTGTCGGTGGAAAAGTCGGACAAGATCTCCGGGCGCAAATCGTAGGCCACCACCGCCACGTAGTCTTCCGGTTTCAGCGTTTCCAGAAAGCCGTAAGACGCTTGCAGTGTCTCCATCCAGCCGTACGTCCAATAGCCCTGGAACAAGTTCGAGAACTCGATCACCATCGCCACCGTCATCGGCGCTTCGCCCATGCCGAAATTGGAGATCTGCTGCGGAACATTGTCCTCCAGGATGCGGAAGTTGCCCTTGGGGATGCCCGGGATGAAGCGGCCCTTGTTGTCCAGCACGGCCACATCAACCGTCACCGTGGTGACATCGCTCTTGAAGGTGGGCAGATCGGCCGGCAGATCCTTTTTCTGGAGCTTCGATGGGATCTTGGTCTGCTCCGGCTCCGGTTGCGCCGAATCCTTCTTGCGGGGCCGGGCCACCGTCTCAGAAGACTCTTTCTTCGGACCACCCTGCGCCCAACCCGTCGTGGGCATCAATCCCACCAGACAAGCCGCGAGCACACCGCCCGCGCAAACCACCAGCAACGCCCTGGACTTCATAATCAACCTAATCTATCAGACGCCCGGCTTGGCGGCTGGTTGCAATCTAAAGTGGGAAAATGCGCCGGACTGGGCGAGGGTGGGCAGGAGGACGCTAATCGTCGCGGTGCTTGCGCAGGTAGACTTCAAACTTTCGCTTGGCACGTTGCAGCTTGTACTCCTTGTACCACTGCTCGGCTTGTGCCCAAAGCCCGGGTCCGCGCCGGCGCGCCGGAGCCTTGGCCGCCCCCAGCCGGAAATACCCAAAGCCAAACAACATGCCGCCCAAGTGCGCCACATGGCTGACACCGGAGCCGCCCGCGCCAAAGGTGGACAGAAAGGCAATGCCGCCCAGGATCATCACAAAGTACTTGGCCGGAATCGGGAACAGGAAACTGAACAGAATCGGCCGCTCCGGGTACATCATGCCGAAAGCCAGCAGCAGGCCATAGATGGCACCGGAGGCACCAATGGTGGCTTGCCGGGGATCACCAAACACATAGTTGGCGACGATGACACACAGCCCCGCGCCCACGCCGCACAGAAAATAGTAGCGAAGGAACCGGTCCGTGCCCCACTGGCGTTCCAGGTCCGCGCCAAACATGTAAAGCGTCAGCATGTTCAGCAGAATGTGCCAAAAGCCCAGCGGGTCGTGCAGGAAAAGGTAGGTAAAGACGCGCCAGATTTCCAGCCCTTCCAACGCCCGTTGCGGAATCAGCGTCAGCCACCGGAACCCGGCGCCCACGCCCATTTGCGTGGCGATGAAATAAACCACAAACAGGGCCGTGTTGATAATCATCAACCACTTCACCCCGGGCGGCAGCGAGCCCGAGGAGAATCCACGCGGAGCATAGGACCGGCTAGAAAATGCCATAAGCAGCGGTTCGAATTCTTAGGATAACAGAGGCCACTTTTCGCACTGATTCTTGGGTGATGGCCGAAAAACCGCGGGGGGCGGAAAAAACCGCCCACCACTCTCCGCACCCAAGGAAGGTGCATCAGGTATTCCCGGGAGGAGCGGGAATGCGGCAACTGGACACCCGCCCCAGCCGTGGCCGGAGAGGGCAAAACCCTGGGCTCGCTTACCGTGACCGCAGACGCCGATCCAGCCGCACCGGCACTGCGACCATGCGGCGGTCCGCCATCGGGAGTCCATTCAGCAAGAACGCCGGGCCACTCATCCGCGTGGCACCCGCCGCTTTGGCCACTTCACCGGCCACCCAGTGAAAGGCGGCCGCCAGCATGGCCCACACCATCCAACTGGAGAAGAGGCCTTCTTCCACGGCAAACGACTGCGTCCAGCCCAAACCAGCCGTCAGACTCCACAGCGCCATTGCTCCAGACAGAAATGAAACACCGTTGGCGAACAGCGCCGTCAGTGCCCCGAACTCCTCCGAAGCGGCCCGAAATCCAACCGGAATCCATCTCATGGCTCTTGTACTCCCTACACCTAAATAGACGATCCGGTGCCCGCAAAAGTTGCGGAATTCGCACCACCGTCCATCAGTTGAATCAGCACAAACAATTCGGGCCGCGCACCAGAATCTCTCTGGCGGCGGCCCGAATCAGGGGAGCGGAATCAGCTTCGTTTTGTAAACTACTTGCGCGGCTCGCGGACCTTGGGCGTCACCAGATAACCGATGATCTTGTCCTTGCCCACTTCATTCACCACGATCTCATAGGGTTGGCGCGCGCCGGCCACCAGGAACTGCACCGGCTCGTTGATGGTCTTGTCCTTCTTCTCGGAAGTCTTATCATCAGCCACCACTTCGATGGTGTAGCGGTTCTTCTTGGCATCGGCTTTCTTCAGCAGGATGGTGATGTCACCCACCCGCTGCGGAGCCTTAGTCTTGCCCAGGTTGAACTCAAAGTAGTTGCGGTCGTTCAAAGCCTTCAGCTTGGCCAACTCGGATGAGTTGGTGGCCACCAGGCCGCTGGTGATACCCAGATCGCCCGTGACGCGCTTCAGGTCAGCGACGGTCTTTTCCAGATCCTGGCGGGTGGCGTCCACTTTGGCGTCCACCTTGCTGGTTTCCGTCTTGATCGTCTCACCCAGCTTGGTTTCAGTGGCGGCCGCGCTGGCCTTCACGTTGGAAAACTCCTGCGCCACCATCTGCTTCTGCTTCTCCTGTTCGCTGGAGAGCTTAGCGGCCAGTTCTTCGGCGCGCTTGGTGGCATCAATCTTGGCTTGGCCGGCGGCCATGTTGGCCTGGCGCTTGGCCACTTCCAGTTGATCGCTCAATGATTCCACGGTGCGGCGCTGGGCTTGCGCAGTCACGGCAGCGGCTTCCCGGACACTCGCGACATCGCGCGTCGCGGCTTCGCGCAGTTTGGCCACATCCGTCCGAACGTCTTCCAGGCGGAAGTACAAAAACAAATTCGCGGCCAACAACGCGATGACAGCGCCGATCAGCACCGCCACTTTGGTTGATGTGCCCGCTCCGCCGTCTTGCGCGGCATAGGGGTATTGGGGGGGGTATCCCGGGTCACTCATGGTTGGTTAATCCTCCTTCATATCTTAGCGTTACCAGCGATGCTGGCGCATAAGATCGTTGCGTAGAGTGACGCCGCAGTGCCCTGTCCGGTTTCACCTTCAAGCAATCCAGACCGGCGGCGTTTACTCTTGCACGCCTGTCCGCTGCCGGGTAAACGGAAGGAATTCCTGCTTCGGCACGCCCGGCTCAAAACAACGGCGGCAGCGGGCCTCATAGGCGCCCATGGCGCCCACGACAATCAAGTCGCCCGAATCCACCAGCCGCTGTGTGTGCTTGGCCGGGTTGCCGCAGCGCATACAGATGGCCAGCGTCTTGGTGATCGATTCCGCCAGACACAGTAACTCCGGAATCGGCGCAAACGGCCGGCCCATGTAATCGGTGTCCAGGCCCGCAATCAGCACCTGCTTGCCGGAATCGGCCAACTGGCTGGCGACCGCCACCAGGCCTTCGCCCAGGAAGTTGGCTTCATCAATGCCCACCACCTGCGTGCGCCAATCCAGGCGTTGCAGGATCTCAGCGGCACTGCCCACCACTTCGCTCTTCAAGCGCGCATCGGAGTGCGAAACGATCTCGTCTTTCGAATACCGGTCGTCCAGTTGCGGCTTAAAGACCTCCACCCGCTTGCGGGCAATCTTGGCCCTCCGCAGGCGGCGGATCAGCTCTTCGCTTTTGCCCGAGAACATAGGCCCGCATACCACCTCGATCCAGCCCATGGACCCGTGCATCACTTCCATCATCTAGCGCAACTCCAGATAACGGCGCACGCAAGTCTCTAAATCCGGCATCGCCGCAATGCCCGCCGCTGCCGCCACACCGTTGGCCAGCGCTGAATACTTCGGCCGCTTCGCCGCGGTGCGATACTCCCGCTCATTGGTCGCTTTCAGCACCGGATCCAACCCGGCGCAGCGGAAGATCAACCGCGCATAGTCGTACCACGAGAGAGCCACTTCCCCGCCCCCATGCACCACGCCGGTGACGCCGCGATCCACCAGATCGGCGGTGAGGCGCGCCAACTCCGGAGCATAGGTGGGAGAAGCCACGTGATCTTCCACCACACGGATCGGCTGGCTGGACGTCTGCTGCTGCCCGGCCAGGCGCAGCATCATCTCGACAAAGTTGCCCCGCGCGGTATGACGTCCCGCGGGTCCGAAGACGCCGCAGGTGCGCACCACGAGATTGCGGTCCTCATACGCGCGGGCATAGAACTCCCCGGCCAACTTGGACACGCCATAGGCGCTCAAAGGATGTGGCGCGTCGGTCTCCAGGTACGGGCGGCCCGCCGTTCCATCAAAGACATAGTCGGTGGAAAAGTGCACCAGCTGCGCATCGGCCTGACGGCAGGCCACCGCCAGATTCCGCACCGCCAGGCCATTCACCAGATAGGCGGCCAGCGGTTCACTCTCCGCCACATCTACCTGGTTGTAGGCGGCCGCATTCAGCACGACGTCAGGCTCGGCGGCGGCCAGGCACTCCTCCACGGCGACGGGATCGGTGATGTTTAAGGCCCGACGGTCAAAACCGGTCACCGTCCAGCCGCGGGCCGTAAACTCGCGGACCAGCTCGGTGCCCAGTTGCCCGGCGCGGCCGATGACGACAGCGTGTTTTGGCATAAAGGCGAAAACGCCAGAATACCGCACCACTGGCTCCGGACCCCAAATCAGGCCGTCATCCCGGCGCGAGCCGCGGCTAATGCGTCATCGAATAGATGGCAAAGTTGACACCCAACCGGATACCCAACGCCGCCAAGGGCTCCGGATAGCTGGCGTCATCGGCCCACTCCCAGGCATCGCCGACATCGTTGTTGAACAGCATGGCCACCATCAGCCGGTTCTGATCGTCGTAGATGCCCCGCCAATGCGATTCCGAGCCGTCGTTGCGATACCAGGTGCCGCGCCGCAAGCCCCACTGACCCGGTATCAGCTTGCGTTCCGTGATGGTGTAGACCGTGCGCGTGATCGGATCATCAGCCGGTATCTCGACAATCTGCCGGTCTGGAAACACGCGCCTCATGCTCTGCATAAACTGGTCCCATTCCGGCGTGCCCCAAAAATCATCCAGCATCAAAAAGCCGCCGCGCAGCAGATACTCGCGCAGCTTGGCGGCCTGGGAATCCGTCAACAGCCAGTCACCCATTTCGCCCGCAAACAGAAACGGATAGTTGTAGACATCATCGTCATCATCGAGATTCACCGGCTGCTCCACGGACCGGACGTGAATGCGCGTCAACCGGCGCAGGGCCATGGAAAATGAGCGGTCGGCGCGGGGGTAATCCTGAGTCCAGCTGGTGCCGCCTTCCGTCCAGTCCCGGCGGTTGCGCCAACGGCCAAACCGGGCATTGGGATGGGGCGGATACATCAGGCGGCCAAACACCCATTCCGTCTGCTCGGCGTAGTCCGCCGGCAGGGCCACGTTGTCGTAAGGCTCCATGCTCTCCAGCACGCGGAACGGCCGTTGCCCATAAAGAATCGCCAGGCCCAGCAGGCCTCCCAAACTGACGAGAATCACCCGGCGGCCGGGGAGCGCCCTCATTGGTTCCTCATGAAAACAACCCGTGCAGCGAGGATACCACCGGCAACCCGGGTGCCCGGCGCCCGGAACCTGAGTCCCCATCCGGCAAAATCAGGATCCCGCCCACTGTCAAGCACTTGCCCTCCACCCGCTTGTTGACGGGCGCTGACGAATGTATCCTCAACTCCAAGTGCACTGCGCCAAGTGAGGGACCCAATGAATCTTGCCGAACTCTGGAAAACATGGGGCCGCCCCCTGGGTTGGCCCGTATTGGCGGCGATTGCCGCCCTCACGCTGTGGGTGTCGCTGGTGCGCCCGGAAGCGCCCCCTCCGCGGGTGCTGCTGCTGGGCGGAGACGCCAATTCCGGCGAGACCGAACTGCTGGTGCCGGGCCAGCCCGGCCAACCCGTTGCGCTCAGCTCCGGCACCGCCCTAGGGTTGACCGGAACGCCCGTCGCTTTCCCCATTTCGGTGACGTTCACACCCGCCCAGGCCCCCGCCGGCGAACGGGTGCGCGTCAAAGTCTCCGGCATCAACCAGCGGGGCGTCGTGGACATCCCGCTGTATGCCGGCGGCGCATGGGTGGAAACTCTGCGGGTGGTCCGATCCGAGGTTGCGGTACGCGGTGCCTTCCGCGGCGAGATGCTAGCGCAGCCAGGCGAGCGTACGCTGCTGATCGTCGAGAACCGTTCCGGCGAAGCCATCACCGGCAACAGCCTCCGCTACCGCCTCCGCTTTGGCGCAACGGACTTCTGCGGCCTTTCCCCCGACGGAGGCACGCCGGCAGCTTGTGATGAACCGGAAAAATGGGCTCCGCTCAACATCAATGCCTTCGGCGAAACCACCATCCACGTGGTGGCGCACGACCGTTGGTTCTGGGGCTGGCCGGACTTCCTGCCCGGCGGCCGCCGCCAAGGGACACTGACCCTGGTGCGCCTGGAGAAAGGCTCCCCCGAAGCCACCGAGCCCCAACGGACGGTGGAATGGAACCTGCCGGTCCGCGGCCAGTTCCGCCCCTTCCGCGGCTTGATCTGGAACACTGGGCTGATCTTTATCGGCGCGTTCACGTCATTCCTGCTCAGCCAGAGCCTGCCCAATTTGCGCAAGCGGGAGATGTTGAAGGCGCGCCTGGATGAGGTCCGGCGGAAGGTCCGGGAGGTATCCGCCAATGTCGATCCGTTGCTCTATGTCAACCTGCGGACGGAGCAGAAGCGGTTGGAGGAGGTCCGCACCGGCACCATGGTGCTGCTGCCGACCTATGCCGCCCTGGCCGAAGTGCTGGATCAGCGCGTGGCGCAACTGGAGCGGCGCATCGAGTTGGCCTACCGGTTGGACCGCCTGGTGCACCGGATGCGCTCCTGGCTGGCCTCGGACCCGCCGCCCACGCTCTACGCCCGGATTGATGCGCGCCAAGCCATCATCACCGAGGCCTTGATCAAGCAGGAGCCGCGGCCCACCGATCTGGCCCTGGCCGAAGCCAGCCTGGCCGAAGGCGAGACCATTCTCGCGATCACGCCGGAAGCCGCCGAAATGCTGAAGCGCGACCTTGCGGAGCGCTTCCTGAAGCTGGCCCAGTCCGTCGCGCTGCAGCCCGCCGCCGTGTGGCAGCAGCCGTTCGTCAAGGGTCTCGCCGATTGCGTCGCCGAACTGCTGCGCCCCTTGCTGGGTGCCCCGGAGGACTGCCCACCCCCCAAGGAGTCCTTCGACCGTTGGATGGCCTGCGTCGATCTGGCGCGGGCCGATATCGACCTGACTTTCGCCGAAGCGCTCCTGGAGTTCGTCCGGCTGACGCCCACCAGCGCCTCCGCCGCCGGGCGTCCGCCGGAGGTGCTGGCGCGCCTGGAACGCCAGTTCTCCAGCCGCAACACCCGCAACGCCATCGCCCTGCAAAAGCTGATCAAGCAGATCGCCGACAGCGTCTATGAGCAGGACATTCTGGACCAGCTCAGCCACGCGCAGTTCCGCGTCATGCGGGACCCGTGGCAGATCCGCCAGTTTCAAACCGTCCGCTTCTGGGTCAGCCTGGTGCGCGAAGAATGGAATGCATCGCTGGCCAAAAAGCAGATCCAGTGCGAATGGACGCTGGCGCGCGAAGGGCGGGAACTGGTGAAAGCCCGCGGCTGGGAATTTGCCCGCTACTTCCCCGATGCGGCCAACTACACGCTGGATG
Organism: Bryobacteraceae bacterium; assembly: GCA_044359315.1. Classification (GTDB taxonomy): domain Bacteria; phylum Acidobacteriota; class Terriglobia; order Bryobacterales; family Bryobacteraceae; genus JAPKYZ01. The sequence goes on from JBIKMK010000068.1 coordinate 11,051, forward strand.
TCTGCTTCTTTTCGGCCTCCGGCGACGCGGTGTGTGCGCCCGGGAAAGCAGCCAGCGGCCCCGATCGCGTCACCTTTCAACCCGATGGCCGGGGCCTGGCCCGCGACAATTCCAAAAACTGGCGTGAACTGTTCTACTT
>JBIKMK010000069.1:0-11158 GCA_044359315.1 Bryobacteraceae bacterium
AACGCCCGTGGTTGTCTTGTGGGAGGAGCCCGACCCGGCCTTTGAGGCGCGGGTGGTGAGTGAAGGCGCGCAGGACGTCCTGCTGAAGGATGAGATCGAATGCCGCCAACTGGCGCGCGTGATGCGGCATGCCGTGGAGCGGCAGAAGTTGCGGAACGCCGCGGCCAGCGCCGCGTTGATTGATCCGCTCACGGGCCTTTATTCGGCCGCCGGCTTTTCGCATTTGGCCGGGCGGGATCTGCTGCTGGCGCGGAGGTTCAACTGGCCCTTGCAGGTGGTGGTGATCCAGGCGCGGGGACTGCGGGCGATCTATGATGCGGAAGGTCCGCAAGCGGGCGACCTGGTGGCGATTGAGATGGGCGAAATGCTGCGTCCGGTGTTTGACGAGTTTTCCGTGCTGGCCCGGTTGAGTGACGAAGAGCTTGCCGCCACCGTGCTGGACCGGACGTTCCAGGAGATTCATGCCCATATTGCCCGGGCCGCCGGGCAGTTGACCACGCATTTCCCCCGGCATACGGCCAGCCACTTGCAGTGGCGCACGGGCCTGGCGCAGGCCCAAGCCGGGCAGACGATTGAGCAGGTGCTGGCCGCCGCCCGGTTGGCGTCGTATGAAAGCGCAGGCGCCGTTGCGCATCGGGCTTGATGCCACCTACGCGCTGGACCGTGAACCAACGGGCGTAGCGGTCTATTCCCGGGAGATCCTGAACGGCGTGGCGGAACTCTGCGCCCGCGGTCAACTCCGGCCGGCCGAAGGCCAGGTGAATGCCTATGTGCGGCCCCACCGGTTGCGCACCGCCTGGCGAGCATCGCTGCCGGGCAACGTCTCGCGCCGGCTGCTGCTGGATGCGCTGGCGCCCGGCGTGGCCTTGTTCCATGGGCTGAACCAACGGCTGCCGCCACGAAAGAAGAATCGCTTTGCGGTCACGTTTCATGATCTGTTCGTGATGACCGGCGAGTACTCGACGCCCGAGTTCCGGCAGCGCTTCTCGGCGCTGGCACGCCAGGCAGCGGAGCGGGCGGACCTGATCATCGCCGTTTCGCACTTCACCGCCACCCAGGTTCGCGACCTTCTCCACATCGAACCCAGCCGCATTCGCGTGGTCTACCACGGCGTGCACGCGCCCCCGCAGGTGGCCCCCATCGGCCCCCGCCAGCCCTGGCTGCTGCATGTCGGTGCCCTGCAGTCCCGCAAAAACATCACCAGCCTGGTGGAAGCCTTTGAGCAGACCGCTCCGGGTTGGCGGCTGAAGCTGGCCGGAGGCCTGGGCTATGGCTCCGCGGCGATCCTGGACCGCATCGCGCGGAGCCCACGGCAGGGTGACATCGACATCCTGGGCTATGTCAGCCGGGCCGAACTGGAAAGGCTTTACGCAAGTTGTTCGGCCCTGGCCTTCCCCTCTCTTGATGAAGGCTTCGGGATCCCGGTGCTGGAGGCGATGGCCTACGGCTTGCCGGTGGTGACATCGCTACGCTCCGCCACGACAGAGGTCGCTGGTGAGGCGGCGGTGATGACCGACCCGACGTCGGTGGATTCCATAGCGGCGGGTCTGAAGCGAGTGATGGCCGAACCGAAGTTGCGGCAAAGGCTGGCGCAAGCAGGGCTGGAGCGGGCGGCAGCATTCCCCTGGGCCCGCGCCGTGGCGGAAACCGCGGCTGTCTACCGAGAACTGCTCTAGCAGCTAACGGCACCCGCCCAGCGCTGCATAATGGGCCAAGTCTCCACCACTTGCTCGCCGCGGCAAGCGTAGATGCGGACATAGAGGTTCACGGTGGGGTCACAATGCGGGGGAATGAACTCCAGGCGGTCTCCCAGACGGGGAGCCACAGCATCGGCCGGGCGGTCCAGATAGCCGAATTCATCGCCCCCCCAGCGATAGCCGAACCCGGGCCAACCGATGGGCTCCGGCCCGTAACCTCGATCCGTGGCGAAGGCCTTGAAGCCGGCATCGAGCGTCACAAAAGGCTGGTGGTTGGCACTGATCACCGTGGCCAGCACAGTGAGCGCGTGCCCAAAATCAAGCCCTTCCCGCCGGTAAGCCAGATCCATCAAGACAAATGATCCGGCTTGAATTTCGGTTACCTGCGGCAATGCAAGGTCAATCTCCCAGCTGCCCGTGCTGCCACCGGTGATGATCCCGGTCTCGAAGCCGGCCTCCGCCAGTGCGGCCTGAGTCTCGGCAACCCCCGCAAACGCGGCCTGTGACACCCGCTGCCGTTCCGCAAACCCTCCCGCATGGGAGCCCAGCACGGAGTACCCCTGCAAGCCCCGCAGCTCGAGGCCCGGCGTCTGCGCGATCACGTGCGCGATCTCCAGCGCTTGTGCCGACGAGCGGGCACCGGTGCGGTGGTCGCCCACATCCAGGTCGATCAGCACCTCCACGGTGCGGCCCAGCGCGGTGGCCGCTTCGCCGTACCAGCGCACTTGCTCGGCGTGGTCCACCACCACCATCGCGCCTGTGGCGACGGCCCGGGCCATCTTGGGCGGGTCGGCCAGGGGTGAGGTGAGCAACAGCCCGCTGAGTCCGGCCTGGGCCATCAGCTCGGCTTCGGGCACCGTGGCCACCGAGATGCCACAAGCACCAGCGGCCATCTGACGGCGGGCGATCTCGACACACTTGTGGGCCTTCAGGTGCGGGCGCAGTTGCTTGCCGCTGGCGCGGACGCGGGCCATCATCCGGGTCAGGTTCGCCTCGAACAGGTCGAGATCCAGCAGCAAGGCGGGAGTAGGCAGATCGCTCTTTCGTCGCACCGCCTCATTATGGCAATCAGGAAACGGCTGTGGCGCTTCAGCAGGATCGGCTGGATGATTGCGTGACGCGGGAAGCGGCTGTTATTCTCCACTCGTGCCTGTACTTTCCGATCCAATTGCGCACCGGGTTAGTTCGTTGAGGCCGACGGCGGTGAACGCGATCCTGGGCGAAGTCCGGAGCTTGCAGGCGGCGGGCGTACCGCTGGCCTCCCTGATGCGCGGCGAGCCTGACTTCCCTACCCCGGCGCATATCGTTGAGGCTTCCGTAAAGGCGCTGGAGGGCGGGCGAACAGGCTACCCGGACAACCGGGGCGAGAAAGGCCTGCGAGAGGCCGTGGCGCTGAAGCTCCGCCGTGACAATGGACTGACCTATGATCCGGCCACCGAGATCCTGGTCACCACGGGGGCTACGTTCGGGATCTATGCCGCCTTGATGGCGTTAATCGAAGAAGGCGATCAGGTGCTGCTGCCGGACCCGGTCTATGACGCCTATCAATCGCCCGTCCGTCTGGCCGGTGGCGAATGCCGCGCGGTGACTTCAAAAATCCACGACGGCCGGTTTATGGTGACCGAAGAGGCATTAGAGGCGGCCTGGACACCCGCCGCCAAGTTGCTGGTGCTGAACACGCCCTGGAACCCCGTGGGCACAGTACCCACTCGCGCGGAGCTGGAAGCTATTGCCCAATTCTGTGAACGGCGGAACGTTTACTTGATCAGCGACGAGATCTATGAGGCCATCACCTACGACGACCACACGCACCTGTCGCCCGCCGCCGTGGCCCCACAACTCCGGGAGCGGACCATCCTGGTGAACAGCCTCTCCAAGACCTACTCCATGACCGGTTGGCGCGTCGGCTACTGCACCGGACCCGCGCATCTGATTCAGGCCATGTATCTGGTGCTGGCCCAGTCCAGCCGCGGACCCGCTACGTTCGTGCAGGATGCCGCCGCCGTCGCCCTCAGCGCACCGCAGGATTGCGTCACGGAGATGGTGCGCGAATATGCCCAGCGCCGCGCACAAGTGCAGACTGCGCTGGCCGGTCTCCCGGGGGCGGCCGTGTTGCCTCCCGAGGGCGGCTTCTTCGCCATGGCTGACTTGCGTGCCTGGGACATTCCGTCCAATGAGGTCCGCCAACGGCTCTTGCAGGAGTTTGGTGTTGTGGTCGTCCACGGAGCCGCCTACGGGCCCGCCGGTGAAGGCACGTTGCGGGTCTCGTTTGCCAGCGGCGGTGAGGCTTTGGCGAAGGGCCTGGAGAAGCTGGCTCAAGGTCTGCGCGAAATTGGAGCAGCGCGCGGATGAGCTTGGTGCAATTGACCGCCGGTGCCGCGCCGCCGGATACTTCCTCTCTGCGCCGGGCCCTGGAGAAGGTGATCGAAGGCGAGGTTCGCTTTGACCGGGTCTCGCGCGCACTGTACTCCACCGACGCCAGTGTCTACCAGATCCAGCCGCTGGGCGTCGTCATCCCGAAGCATCGCGAAGACCTGCTGAACGTGGTCCGGATCTGCCACAAGAAAGGTTGCCCCTACACCCTCCGGGGCGGCGGCACTTCTCAAGCCGGACAGGCCATTGGTGAAGGCCTGCAGGTGGACCTGTCGAAGTACTACAACCGGGTGCTGGAAGTGAATGCGGTGGAGCGCTGGGTGCGTGTCGAGCCCGGCATCGTGCTGGATGAGTTGAATGCCCAACTGGCTCCGTTGGGGCTGCGCTTTGCGCCTGATATCTCCACCGCCAGCCGCGCCACCATCGGCGGGATGATGGCGAACAATTCGTCCGGTGCGCGCAGCGTGCTGTACGGCAAGACCATCGACCATGTGATCGAAATGGAAGTGGCACTGTCGGACGGCAGCATCGCCTTCTTCCGCGAGATCGACCGCAACGACGTTCCCCAGGGCGACACGCTGGAAGCCCGCTGTTATCAGGCCGTGATCGACATGGCTGAAAAGCATGCCGGAGAGATCCGGAAGCGGTTCCCCAAGATCCTGCGCCGCGTCGGCGGCTACAACCTGGACGACTTTACGCATCTGACGCGGCCCATCAACATGGCGCGGATGATGGTGGGCTCAGAGGGCACCCTGGGGGTGATCCTGGAAGCGAAGCTGAAGCTGGTGCCGCTGCCCAAGGCCAAGGCCGTGATGGTGATCGAGTTTGAGACGCTGCTGGAAGCGCTCACCGCCGCGCCCGCCATTCTGACGCACAAACCGTCGGCGATCGAGGTGATGGACAAGTCCATCCTCGACAACACGCGCCAGAACGCGACGCTCGACCAGATCCGCCGCTCGATCATTGAAGGGGACCCCGGGGCTACGCTGTGTGTCGAGTTCTACGGCGAAACGCCCGAAGATCTACCGCAGCGTCTGGAAGCGCTCGAGACGGCCCTGCGAGACCGGAAGCTGGGCTACCACTACCACCACGCCACTGACCTGCAGCACCAAGCGCGCATCTGGAGCCTCCGCGAAGCCGCGCTGGGCTTGTCGATGGCCGTCAAGGAAGACGCCAAGTCGATCTCATTTGTCGAAGACACGGCCGTGGCTCCGGAGAAGCTGGCGGCCTTTATCGACCGCTTCCTGCAACTATTGGCCAAGCACGGCACCACGGCGGGCATCTACGCCCACGCCTCCGTGGGCTGCCTGCATGTGCGCCCGGTCGTCAACATGAAGACGGAGGCGGGTGTGGCGATGTTTGAGGCGATCGCCAAGGACGTCGCGGACCTGGTGCTGGAGTTCGGCGGCGCGCTTTCGGGCGAACACGGCGATGGCCTGGTGCGCAGCCCCTTCATGGAGCAGATGTTCGGACCGGAGATATACAAGGCATTCCGGACGATCAAGAAGGCGTTTGACCCACAGGGACTTCTGAACCCCGGCAAGATTGTCGACGCGCCGCCCCTGACTTCGAATCTGCGCTTCGGCCCGCAGTATCGCGCCGCCAACCCGGAGACATTCTTTGATTTCTCTGACTACGGCGGCTTTGCCGGAGCCGTGGAGATGTGCAGCGGCGTCGGCGCGTGCCGCAAGAAGCTGTCCGGCACCATGTGTCCCAGCTACATGGCGACGCACGAAGAAGCGGATTCGACGCGCGGCCGGGCGAACGTCCTGCGCCAGGCGATGGCGGGCGAACTGGGCCAGGCGGGCTTGACCGATCAGGGCGTTTTCGAAACTCTCGACCTGTGCCTGGAATGCCGCGCCTGCAAGAGTGAATGTCCGGTGGGCGTCGACATGGCCAAGTATAAGAGCGAGTTCCTGGCTGGCTACTGGGCCAAGCACGGCACGCCGCTGAAGGTGAAGCTGCTGGGCCAGGCGAACGAACTGGCCGAATTCGGCAGCCGCTATCCGAAGCTGACCAATGCCTTCTCAGGGATCGCCGCCCGTTTGATGGGGACCGACCCGCGCCGTGCCTTGCCGGCGCTGGCGGCAAGCACCCTGGCGTCCTGGTTTGCACAACGTCCACTGCCCACCAAGCCTTCGGTGCTGCTGTTTGCCGACACCTGGACCAACTACTACCAGCCGGAGATCGGCCAGGCCGCCGCCACTGTTTTCGAAGCAGCCGGGCAGAGCGTGGCGCTGGCGACCAACGTCTGCTGCGGGCGGCCCATGATCTCGCAGGGCCTATTGTCAGATGCCCGGGCCCAGGCCAGAGAAAATGCCCGGCGCTTACTGCCCGGAGTCCGCGCGGGAGCCAAGCTGGTCTTCTGTGAGCCGAGTTGCCTGTCGGCCATCCGCGAGGATGCCCCAGCGCTACTCCGCGGCGCGGAACGCAATGACGCCGAGGAAGTGGCCGCCGCCAGCGTGTTGTTTGAAGACTATCTGGAGGCGGAAATGAGTGCCGGACGTGCCCGATTGGCCTTCAACGCCGGCCCGGCGGAGATCCTGGTGCATGGGCACTGCCACCAGAAGGCCATGGGCCTGTTGCCCAGCGCCAAGAAGCTGCTGTCCCGTATTCCCGGAGCCAAACTGATCGACCCCGAGGCTGGCTGCTGTGGCATGGCGGGCTCCTTTGGCTATGCCAGCAGTAAATACGCGTTATCCAAAAAGATCGCCGAAGCGAAGCTGGTGCCCGCCATCCGCCAGTTGCCGGACAATTCCGCCGTGGTGGCCTCCGGCTTCTCCTGCCGCCATCAGGTGAAAGATTTCGCCTCCGCCCGCGCGGTGCATCCAGCCATTCTGCTTTCTGTCCTGCTGCAGAGACCACGATGAACCTGGCCGTCATTTCGCTAGCCGCATTGCTGCTGGTGATCATCGTCAGCTGTTTTTCGAAGCTCAACGTCGGCATCCTGTCGCTGGTGGCCGCCTGGGTGATCGGCGTCTATCTGGGTGGTTTGAAGTTGGACACTGTGCTGAGTGGCTTCCCGGTGCCGCTCTTTCTGATCCTCACCGGGACGACACTGCTATTCACGCAGGCCCAGAACAATCACACGCTCGATAAACTGGCCCACCAGGCCGTGCGTATCTGCCAAGGCAATGCCGGGCTGATCCCGGTGATGTTCTTCATCGTGGCGGCGGCGCTGGCCTCCATCGGCCCGGGCAACATCGCCACCGCGGCACTGCTGGCCCCCATCGCCATGAATGTTGCCGACCGCGCCGGTATCTCGCCTTTCCTGATGGCTATCATGCTGGGCAACGGAGCCAACGCCGGATCACTTTCGCCGTTCGCCCCCACCGGCATCATCGTCACCGGCTTGATGAACAAGGCCAACCTGGGCGGGCATGAGTGGGAGACGTACCTCTACAATCTGCTGGCCCACGCCGCCGTCGCTTTTGGCGGCTATCTGCTGTTCGGCGGCTGGGCGCTGTTCAAGCGAACCTACCATGAGCCCGAAAGCCAGCAGGCACCGCTCGACCGCGCGCACTGGATCACCGTCGGCGTCATCGCCGCCTTGGTCTTCAGCGTCACTGTGTTCAAGGTCAACGTCGGCATGGGCGCGTTCGCCGCCGCCATCGTGCTGGCCTTAACCAATGCCGCCGACCCCAACGCCGCCATCCGCAGGATGCCCTGGAACGTCATGCTGATGGTGTCGGGCGTCACCGTGCTGACGGCGCTGCTCGAGCGCACGCAAGGCATGGAGCTGTTTACTGACCTGCTGGCGCGCATCTCGACGCCGGGCACCGTCACGGGCTTGATCGCTTTCCTGACCGGCCTGACGTCGGTCTACAGCAGCACCTCCGGCGTCGTGCTGCCGGCCTTCCTCCCCACCGTCCCCGGCCTGGTCACGCGCCTAGGCGGAGCCGACGCCATGGCCATCGCCTCATCCATGAACATCGGCTCCCATCTGGTGGACGTCAGCCCGCTCTCCACCATCGGAGCGCTCTGCATCGCCGGAGCCCAACCGGGTGAACCGGCGCGGCGCCTCTTCAATCAACTGATGGCCTGGGGGCTCTCCATGACTCTCGTGGGTGCGGCGGGCTGCTGGCTCCTGTTCCGGTAAACGGCCGAACCCGGCTTGGTTTCGTACACTGAGGGTTCCATCCGATGGCAAACAATATGAAGCTCTTCCTGATCGCCCTTTGGGCCGGAATGTTGTCTGGCCAGACCTACGATCTGGTGATCTCCGGCGGCCGCGTCATGGACCCGGAGAGCGGCCTTGATGCCGTTCGCCACATCGGCATTCGGGCCGGTAAGGTCGCCGCCATCTCGGCCACACCGCTCAAGGGCAACGCCGAGTTGAAAGCAGCGGGCCGCGTCGTCGCGCCGGGCTTCATCGACCTGCATTCCCACGGGCAGACCAATCAATCGAACGAGTATCAGGCGCACGATGGCGTCACCACGGCGCTGGAGCTGGAGGCTGGCGTGGTCACTCCGGCCGGGTTCCTCAAGCAGCGCGAGGGCCGCGCCCGGATCAACTATGGTGCCACCGTCTCACACGCCACTAGCCGCACCATCTCGATGGACAAGTTCGCGGCCGAAGCACCGCGCTGGCGGCTGCTGGCCAGTCCGGAGCCGACCAAGGATTGGAATCAGATCAACAACCAGGGCCGCAATTTCCCGCTGGCCCGGCCCGAGGAGATCAGCCTGCTGGCGGCAACGCTTGAACGCGGGCTGAAGGAAGGCGCGCTCGGGATCGGCCTCACCTACCAGTACGTCCCTGGCGCCTCCCGCGATGAGATCTTCCGCGTCTTTGAGATGGCGGCCCGCTGGAAGATGCCCATCTTCGTCCATGTACGCACACGCGGCCTGGAGCCGATGCAGGAGATGGTGGCCAACGCCGCCGCCACCGGCGCTTCGGTCCACATCGTCCACGTCAACAGCTCCAGCTTGGGTGCCCTGCCCGTAGTATTGGACCTGATCGACGGCGCCCGCAAGCGCGGCGTCGATGTGACGACAGAGGCCTACCCCTACACGGCGTCGTCCACATTCCTCGAATCGGCTATCTTCGACGAAGGCTGGCAGCAGTCCACCGGGATCTCCTATGGCGATCTCCAGTGGGTGGCGACGGGCGAACGGCTGACGAAAGAGACGTTCGAGAAGTACCGCGCCCAGGGCGGCATCGTGATCGCGCATTCGATGAAGCCCGAATGGATCGCCCGGGCCATGGCCTCACCCGCCGTGATGATCGGCTCCGACGGCATGCCCTACGCCCCAGGAGCGCACCCCCGCAGCGCCGGCACGTTCTCCCGTGTGCTGGGCCGCTACGTCCGCGAACAAAAAGTCATGTCTCTGATGGACGGCCTAGCCAAGATGACCATCATGCCCGCCCGCCGCCTGGAGCCCGTCGCCCCCGCCATGAAGAACAAAGGCCGAATTCGCGTCGGTGCCGACGCCGACATCACCGTCTTCGACCCGGAACGTATCCTCGACACGGCAACTTTCGAAAAAGGCCTCAGCTTCTCCACCGGCATCGATCACGTGCTGGTGAATGGCGTGGCGGTGGTGCAGGATGGCCAGACGGTGAAAGACGCCCTCCCGGGCAAGGCGGTGACGGGTAACTACGGGCAACGCTAGCAGACGAATGGACTAGCTCAGCCTCAGCCACTCCCGCGCCGCACGATAGATCGCTGTCAGCGACAAGCGCTCACCCGCGCTCAGCGGAAAATCCGGCGGCGCGATCAGGTGCATTTCGTCCATGCCTTCGGCCAGGAACAGATACGCCGTATTGTTGCGGTACTCGACATACTTGCCCGCTTCTTGAAACACGTACTGGTAGAAGATCTCCAGATCCACGTAGGAGCCCAACATGTCCGCCTGCGTCGGGATCGCCGTCGCCTTGTCTTGATCTTCAAAAATCAGCAGGCTGCTGAATGGCTTCACCTTGTTGCGGATGCCGAAGCTGGCCACCACCAGTGACGGCTTGGCGCGGCGGATGGCTTGCACGGTGGCCCATTCCACAAACGTGTTGTTGACCAGCAGCGTGCCGTTGCCGGCGAGCAGGGTGGCGCGCACGAACTCTGACATCACCGGATCGCGCGAGTACTCCGCATCACGCGGCTGGAGTGTTTTCAGCTTCTCGCCCAACTGCCGCGGACCCCGGACTTCGCCCTTCTCGGCGATCTTCTGCACTTCCTCCATCAGCCGCTGGCGGTAGACGCTCAGCTTCTCGTAGCTCAGCTGTGTCGCCTTGCTGGCGCACCCCGCCAGCACTTCGCCGGTCTCGACAGACCACGCACTGTACGGGCCCCTAGCCGCCGCGCAGAGGTCCAGCAAGCTTCCCGCAAGATCCGGCACCGGCTTGCCCGTGAGCGCCAGCGGCACATAGTGCGACAAGTCATCCGGCACGGCCAGCGAAACGCGGCGGCCCCGGCCCTTCAAGCGCGTCCACATCCGGTCCGGCCCCACCGGCAAGTCCCCGGGAGCCATCACCATCACCAGTCGCGGTTGACCCTTGGCGGCCAACTCGCCATCCAGCACCGGATTGATCTGATCAAAGATCTCGGTGATGACGCGCCGCCACTCCGGGTAGAGCGCGTTGCGGTTTAGAAAGTCGACTTGCTGCAGCGTGAAGCGCCCACGCGGCCACGTCTGCGGCGTCACGCCCATGCGCGGTTCAAGCTCGGCCAGCGGCGCAAACAGTGCCGCCGGTACCTTTTCCAGATACGCGCCCAGCCTCTCAAAGTAGGCCTGCTCAGCCGGAAACAATGCCTCCCAGCCGCGCAATTGCTCATTGAAGTAGGCGGCAAAGGTAACCGGGACGTGCGCGAAGTCGAAGCGGGGAACAGCCATGTTGCCTAAATCAGGATCTCGCGCGCGGGCTGCCCGGCCAACCCTTCGGGCTTCAGGTCGAGCATCGCCGCCGCCGTCGCTGCCACATCCACGTGCCGGATCGGCTTATCCGTCGCGCCTTTGGTGACGCCCGCGCCCAATGCCAGCAGCCAGGTGTTGCGGCAGGAAGGGTCGCCGCTGCGGTGGTTCAAGAACCCGTTGGCGGTGTTCTGGTCGCCATCGCGGCCCAGTTCGGGCAGGATCAGCAGCGTCGTCTGGTC
>JBIKMK010000070.1:0-11155 GCA_044359315.1 Bryobacteraceae bacterium
TCGGCTTCTTCGTCTGGAAGTACTTCTGATACGCGGCAATCCAGTTACTGGAAATCTCGTGCTGCGCCGTGGCTAGGTCGATCTTGCCGTCACAGACCAGGGATCTCAGGTGATCCTCCAGCGCATACTTCACGCGGGATGTCCAGATGCCGTCCGCATAGGGCACCGGCCAGAGATTCTCGATATTGTCCGAGCCCCCTAAGGCGGGGCTGATCAAATAGTCCACTTCATAGCTTCTCGGCTTGGGGTTTGTAATGCGGTAGCGTTCAAACACTCGAGCGGCAAGTTGCGGCGGTGCCAAGCGGCCCTCGTCCTTGGCCGGTATGACACAAACCTGTCGAGTCGAAATAAGGCGGACCGCACCGGGTGTCAGACTTGCATCGGGCAGCGGGCCCGCAGCTTCCACTCGTCCCGACGCAAACCACACGACGATCGCCAGAGGAGCCAGTAGTAATGCCATGGCCCCAGCCAACGCCGGCGCCTTTGCCTGCGCCCAAGCCCAACGCCACCACGTTCCGGCGGGAGGCTGAGCGACTTCCTGGCGGAGGGCAGCCCGCAGTTTCGCGACGGGCCCCTCGACCGGCGGTATGGGCAGATCGAACGTTGTTCGATGGACTGCCATATATTCCGCAATTGCTTGTTCGCATCGCGCTTGACGCGTGCGGCACTCCCAGCAATGCGCCAGGTGCCGCTTCACCAACGTTGCCCGCGGTTCACCCAGTTCGCCATCCACGGCAAGGACCAGTTCTTCATCTGAGATATGCGCTTCGGGAATCATCGATGCCCTCCTGGCCCACTTTCAATCTCTCCTGGTGCCGCAACGGATCAAAGTCATCACAAGAATATTCTCTCGGCGGTGTGCCTGTTCAATGTTTTTTGAAAAAAGCAGGCGCGTCACTTTTGCGCCACCCGAGCCAGCTTAGTGAGAGTCCGGCTCAGCGCCAGGGCAACCGACCCCAGCGATACTTCCAGAGCCGCGGCGATATCACGATAGCGGAGGCCTTCGGCGCGCAAACAAAGGCACTGGCGGTCGAAATCGGGCAAGGCGGCGATCGCGTTCTGGATCGCGCGGCCCTGCTGAACCCGGACCGCCCGCTGCTCCGGGTCGGCGGCGGGATCGGCAATTGGCAAGAGTTCCGACTGGCATACCGACGATGCCATCCGTTGAAGCCGCTTCAACGCGATGTTCCGGGCAACCTTGAAAATCCACCCATGCAAACAGTCCCGAGGCCTCCCTTCCAGCAGATGGCGATACAGCGCGAGAAACGTTTCCTGGACCACGTCCTCGCCATCGCCCTCATGGAGGCCGAGCAAATGAAGGTATCGCAGCAAAGGCACCCGAAGCTCAGTAAACAGGTGGATGACTTCCGCTTGGACGGGGTTGTTCGGTTCCGCCTTCGTCGCATTCACGACCCGGGCAGCGTGGATCCAGGAGTTCTCAGACATGCGCTAGCGCTTTCGAAAGGAGGCCTTGATTCTACCAGGAGGCCCTTCGTTTCCATGCCGAAGGATCGATCATTAGGATTCGCGGAAAAAAGATTGAACAGATTGCGGGCGAGAGGAATGTCCCTATATGGCTCAGTATTCGTGGCGTTCCGGACGCCTCCACTTGGCGATCACCCTGCTCGGCTCACTCGTTGCTCAGGCCCAGACCCCGCTTGGACAGATCAAGGTGGAAGTCAAGGACTCGTCAGGTGCCGCGGTGCAGGCCGACGGTCTACTCGACAGCGTTTCCACGAGCCTGCGCCGCAGCTTCAAGTCTGATGCGCAGGGCGTACACACGATTCAGGACTTGCCCTTCGGACAGTACCGGATTCGCATTTCGAAAGACGGTTTCGCGACGCAGACTACGGTCATCAACGTCACTTCCAGCACCCCCGTAACGCACTCGGTCAGTCTCGCGATCGGCTCGGCTCTGTACGCCGTTTCGGTCGTCAGCGCAACCCCTCTGGCCGGTCTGGACCGGCCGCTGGAGGAGATTCCATCGGCCACTCAAGCAGCCACCGATCGCGACATCCAGGCCAGTGGCGCGCTTGACCTGCCCGACTTTCTCAACCGCCGCCTGGCGAATGTTTTTCTGAATGAGATCCAAGGCAATCCCATGCAGCCGGACCTGAATTACCGGGGCTACACAGCCTCGCCACTCTTGGGAACACCTCAAGGGGTCTCGGTCTACATGGACGGTGTGCGGCTCAATCAGCCCTTTGGCGATGTCGTGAGCTGGGATCTGATCCCTCGCGTGGCGATCGCCGAGATGGCGATGATTGCGGGCTCCGATCCACTGTTCGGCCTGAACACGCTGGGCGGCGCTCTCTCACTACGGACCAAGGACGGGATCAGCCATCCCGGAACCAGTATTCAATTGAGCGGTGGAAGCTTCAACCGCAAGTTGGCGGATATCGAGCACGGCGGTTCGACTGCCCGGGGGCTTAATTGGTTCCTAGCCAGCAGCTTGTTCTTCGAAGACGGCTGGCGTCAATCGTCGCCCTCGAACGTGCGGCAGTTTTTTGGCCGCGTCGGCAAGCAGAGCGAACGCACGTCGATTGGACTGAACTTGTCCTATGCGAACAACTCCCTGATCGGGAACGGTCTACAGGAACAGCGGTTCCTGGACCGCGATTACAGCAGTGTCTATACCAAACCTGACAAAACCGCCAATCGTTCGCCGTCCCTTACCTTGAACCTGCGTCGCAGCCTGACGAGCAACGTGACCTTCTCGGGCAATGCCTACTTTCGCCACATCCGCACGGGTACGTTGAACGGCGATATCAATGAGGGTTCACTCGACCAGTCTGTCTACCAGCCGGGCGCCGCTGAGCGGGCGGCATTGGCCGCGGCAGGTTTCACTGGAGTTCCGGCCTCGGGGGCAACGGCGGCGAATACGCCCTTCCCCTTTTGGCGATGCCTCGGCAACGTTCTGCTCCGCGACGAGCCCGGGGAAAAGTGCAGCGGGCTCATCAACCGCACCAGTTCCCAGCAGCGGAATTATGGGCTTTCCGGTCAGATCAGCTGGCTTCGGCGTGTTGGAGCCAATCGTAACCATTTGACCGTCGGCGCAGCCTATGACGGCAACAGCGTCAGCTTCGGCCAATCGACGGAGTTGGGTTATCTGCTTCCGGACCGCAGTGTCCAGGGTACAGGCACATTTGCCGACGGCGTGAGCGCCGGCGATGTCGATGACGAGCCCTTTGACACCCGTGTGAACTTGGCCGGCCGGATTCATAGCGGCAGCGTCTACGCGACGAATAATCTCACGGTAGCCGACAAACTCAACGTCACCCTCTCCGGACGCTTCAATCGCACCTCAATCGACAACCGGGATCAAATTCGCCCGCAGGCGGGCAGCGGATCGCTGACGGGCAAACATGAGTTCAATCACTTCAATCCGGCTGTCGGCGCCACCTATCGGGTGGCCGCCGGCGTCAGCCTTTATGGAGGCTTCACCACGGGCAATCGCGCGCCCACGTCCATTGAGCTCGGCTGTGCCGATCCCGAAACACCATGTAGGTTGCCGAACTCGATGGCTGGGGATCCACCGCTGGATCAGGTGGTCACCCGTACCTTTGAGGCTGGATTGCGCGGCAGCGGCGAGCACGGCTTGCGGTGGAGCGCTGGCTGGTTCAATTCCACCAACAAGAACGACATCCTGTTCGTGGCTTCTGAACAAACCGGCTTTGGCTACTTCAAAAACTTCGAGACCACCAGGCGGCAAGGTGTGGAACTCGACGCGAATGCAAAAGCGGGCCGCGTCACCTTCGGTGGGGGCTACACCTTTCTCAATGCCACATTTGAGAGCCGTGAGACTGTCAATGGAAGCGGCAACAGCACCAACAAACTCGCCAGAACCATCTCGCGCGGCCTTGAGGGAACCATTGACATCAATCCGGGAAGCAACATTCCGCTGATTCCGAACCACATGGTGAAGGCCTACGTAGACTTCCAGGCAACGTCGAAGTTTCTCGTGGATCTCGGAGTCATAGGCATCTCGAGTTCCTACGCACGTGGTAACGAGAACAACCTGCATCAGCCGGATGGGACGTATTATCTGGGCTCTGGCAAGTCCGCTGGTTACAGTGTGGCCAATCTGGGAGCCCGCTACAACGTGCACCGCACGTTGCAGTTGTTTGTACAGGTGAACAATCTCTTCGACCGCCGCTACTACAGCGGCGCACAACTCGGCCCCACCGGTTTCACCGCTTCGGGCAACTATATCGCCCGGCCCTTTGCCGCGGCCTCAAACGGAGAGTTTCCCGTCCAACAGGCGACCTTCTACGCTCCGGGTGCGCCCCGCGGCGCATGGGGCGGAATCCGCGTCAGGTTCTGAACCGTCTTCATTTAGCCGGCACATCCATGCCGTCCGCAATGGCCCCCAACGCACCAGCATTCAGTTGCAACCGGCCTCCCAGCGGGCAATAGCGGGCTATGCGCCACGGCAATCCTGGCAATCATGGCAGTTACGGCAACGTGAAATCTGTAAGTTGCAGATTCCATGGATGATATAATGGTTCGAATCCCACCCTCACCGCTGTCTTCCGCGCTAGCAATTCTTCAGTAGGCCCACCGCTCCATCAACAGGCCTATCTGCGTCCGATCCCTTGTCAGCCCGAGAGCCAGCATCAGCCGCAGCCGGGCTTTGGCGCCGGAGAGGGTGCCGGCGAAGAGGATGCCGCGTTGGCGGAGGTCGCGGCCGGAGCCTTCGTAGCCGTAGGTATCCAGAATCCGGCCCTGCACGCAGCGTGAAGCCAGCACCACCGGCAACCCGGCGTCGAGCGCGCGCTGAATCCCGGGGATCATAGGCGGCGGTACGTTGCCCCTCCCCATGCCGTTGATTACCAGGCCTTGCGCGCCGGTGGCCAGTGCATGGTCGATGAAGCGGCTATCGGCTCCGGCGAAGGCTTCAATCAGGTCGACACGGTACTCGCAGGCAGGGGTTTTGATGGGGTCCCGCAGCATGGAGCGGCGGCCGAACAGTACCCGGTCTTCATCCACAATCCCCAACGCGCCAAACACGGGGCTGACGAAGGTTTCGACGGCTTGCGTATCGCTCTTGGTCACCTCCGCCGCGGCGTGGATGGTCTCGTTCAACACCACCATCACGCCCTGGTCGCGAGAAGCCGGGTCCATGGCGACGCGGACGGCGGCGCGCAGGTTGGCCGGGCCGTCGTAGCTTAACTCGCTGGCGTTGCGCATCGCCCCCACCAGCACCACGGGTTTGGGTGAGTGGTGGCGCAGGTCGAGAAAGTAGGCTGTTTCCTCCAGCGTGTCGGTGCCGTGCGTAATCACGGCCCCCGCGATCTCGTCCCGCGCCAATTCGCGCTCCAGGATTTCCGAGATCGCCCACATGCGCTCGGGCGTGATGTGTGGGCCCGGAAAGCAGCCGTAGTCGACCACTACCGGCGTGCAAACCCGCGCCATCTCCGGATCAAACGCCAGAATCTCCTCGCCCGCCAGCGCCGGAACCGCAGCGCCGGAGGCCGGGTCGGTCCTCATGGCGATGGTGCCGCCGGTGAACAGAAACAGGACAGGCGTGGGCATGCTCACCATGATGCGGCATGAGGGGCGGTGGTGGCGAAGGCAGCCCGCTCCTGCTGGGCGCGGCTCGGGCTGAGCGCCGTCTCAAATGCAAAAACGGCTCGCCCCCGAGGGGAACGAGCCGTTTTTGCTTACTGCGAACTACTTTGGGGTTTCCAGAGCCGGGCCAACGAGCCCGGCTTGGTTGCCCGAGCCGGTTAGGCTCTAGTAGTCCATGTCGGGGCCGTGGCCGCCGTGGCCGCCGGCGGGGGCGGCGGGCTTCTTCTCGGGGATCTCACAGATCATCGCTTCGGTGGTCAGCATGAGGGCGCTGATCGAGGCGGCGTTCTGGAGGGCGGTGCGGGTGACCTTGGCCGGGTCGATGACGCCGGCAACCATCAGGTCTTCGTAGACGCCCGTGGCGGCGTTGAAGCCGTAGTTGACGTCGTTCGATTCACGCACCTTACCGATGATGATGGAACCTTCGTAGCCGGCGTTGTTGGTGATCGCACGCACCGGCTCTTCGCAGGCGCGCTTGATGATGTTGACACCGGTGGTTTCGTCGCCTTCGGTCTTCAGGCCATCGAGAGCCTTGGCCGCGCGCAGCAGAGCCACGCCGCCGCCGGGGACGATGCCTTCTTCAACGGCCGCACGGGTGGCGTGCAGGGCGTCTTCGACACGGGCCTTCTTTTCCTTCATTTCGGTTTCGGTGGCGGCACCGACCTTAATGACGGCCACGCCGCCGGCCAGCTTGGCGAGGCGCTCTTGCAGCTTCTCGCGGTCGTAGTCGGAGGTGGTTTCTTCGATCTGGGAGCGGAGCTGCTTGATGCGGCCCTCGATCGTCTTCTGGGCACCGGCGCCATCGATGATGGTGGTGTTGTCCTTGTCGACCGTGACGCGCTTGGCGCGGCCCAGGTCTTCCAGGCGGACGCCTTCCAGCTTGATGCCGGTTTCTTCCATGATGGACTTGCCGCCGGTGAGGATGGCAATGTCTTCCAGCATGGCCTTGCGGCGGTCACCGAAGCCCGGAGCCTTGACGGCGCAGGCGTTCAGCGTGCCACGCAGCTTGTTGACCACGAGAGTGGCCAGGGCTTCGCCTTCCACTTCTTCGGCGATGATCAGCAGCGGCTTGCCGGAGCGGGCAATCTGCTCGAGCACCGGCAGCAGGTCCTTCATGTTGGAGATCTTCTTCTCGTGGATGAGAATGTAGGGATCTTCCAGCACGGCTTCCATGCGGTCCGGGTCGGAGACGAAGTAGGGGGACAGGTAGCCGCGATCGAACTGCATACCCTCAACGGTGTTGAGTTCGGTGTGCATCGTCTTGGACTCTTCGACGGTGATGACGCCGTCCTTGCCAACCTTCTTCATCGCGTCGGCGATGGTGTTGCCGATTTCGGTGTCGCCGTTGGCCGAGATGGTGCCCACCTGGGCGATCTTGGCGTCGTCGGTGACGTCGACCTTCATCTTGCGGACTTCTTCGACCACGACTTCGACGGCCTTTTCGATGCCGCGCTTCAGCGCCATCGGGTTAGCACCGGCGGCGACCGACTTCACGCCTTCGCGGAAGATGATCTGGGCCAGGATGGTGGCGGTGGTGGTACCGTCACCGGCAACGTCGGAGGTCTTGGAGGCCACTTCGCGCACCATCTGGGCGCCCATGTTCTCCAGCGGATCCTTCAGCTCCACTTCCTTGGCGACGGTGACGCCGTCCTTGGTGATGGTGGGGCCGCCGAACTTCTTTTCGAGGACCACGTTGCGGCCCTTGGGACCGAGGGTGACCTTGACGGCGTCGGCCAGCTGATTCACACCGCGCAGGATCGCCTGGCGGGAATTCTCGCTATATACAATCTGTTTTGCAGCCATGGATGTTCTCCTTAAAATTCTCGCCTGACTACTTGTTCAGCACGCCCAGGACTTCGTCCTCGCGCATGATGAGGAATTCTTTTCCGTCCAGCTTGATCTCGCTGCCGGAATACTTGCCGAACAGGATGCGGTCACCCGCCACCACGTCCAGCGCGATCACTTTGCCATCTTCCAGGCGCTTGCCCTTGCCGACGGCCACCACTTCACCCTCTTGCGGCTTTTCCTTGGCCGCGTCCGGGATGATGATGCCGTTGACAATGCTCTCCTGCTCTTCTACCCGTTTGACCACAATGCGGTCGTAAAGCGGACGAATGTTCATAGTCCTTCTACCCTCTCCTAACGTTGGTTGTGTGTAGAGTTTGTACTGCTGAAAAAACCCTTGAGATAACGAGAAAACCTCTTGAGATCAACCCCGCCCCGGTACTCTCACAGGTTCCGGCGGCTGAAAGAAGCTGCCCCAGCAGGAAGCGCCACAGCGGAACTTCCCGCCACTAGTATTAGCACAAAAACGGCACGAGTGACAAGAGATGGCTGTATCGTGTTGAATATAAGGGAAATATTTCTCAATTAACGATGCTTAATAATAGAGTCTTCATTGCGTGACGCTGAATAGTTGATAGTGCAACGCTAAGATGTAGACCCTAGTATCGAACAAACGGCACCATTCCGGACCGTGATACGGGCCCCTGGAGGCGCGGGCAGCCGGGGCGGTATGCGTTGTTGACGGTGGGCTTGGCGGTGATTGTCACGGTGCGGCCGCGGCGGTAGAAGGGAAAGTAGTCCTGAGACGGGGTCAGGGCGGGGGCGGCTGATGCGCCTCCGCCCAAGTTGTCTTTAGCGGCCGAGGTAGAGGTCGCGGCCCTTGACGAGAGCTGCCATCTTGCGGTCGGCGACACTGCGCTTCAGCATCCAGAAGCCGCAATCGGGGTGGATCCAACCGAGGCGGCCGGGGCCGAGCTGCTTTTCGATTTTGCCGATGGAGCGGGCGATCTCTTCGGGGGTCTCGATGTGGTTGACCTTAACGTCCACCACACCCAAGCCGAGCACGATCTTGGGGTTGATGTCCTTGAGGGCGTCCAGATCGAGGTCGGGCGCGGGGCGGTGGGCCAGTTCCAGCACCAGGTGGTCGCAGTGCAGGGAGCTGAGGAACTCGATCAGGCGGATCCAGCTGCCTTTCTGGATGGTCTGGCCGCCGTAGTTGCCAAAGCAGAAGTGCACGGCGCGCTCCGTGCCGGGGGAGATGGCGTCCAGCACGACGTTCATGGCCGCGGCCGCGATCGGCGCATCGGCGGGGTTGCCGGGGATGTTGGCTTCGTCCACCTGGATGCAGGCGCAAGGAAGGTCGCGAACCTGCCAGGCCAGCACTTCGGCGATGGCCATCAGCATCTGCTCAAAGTCGTTGTAATGACGGTCGTCGAGCGTCCGGGCCAGCATGTACGGGCTGGTGACGGTGAACTTGAATGGGACACTGGCGGCGCTGGCGGCGGTTTCGCAATCGGCCAGAAGGTTCAGGGAGCCTTCGGTGATGGGGCCTTCGACGACGCCGGCGGCCTTGCGGCGGAACTGCATGGTCTGTTTGCGGGCGAAATGCTCATGATCGCTGCGGCCCAACTGGGCGCGGATGCCACCCATGGGGCGGATGAAGTAATCGATCATCCCGTTGGTGTCGGGGTGGTTGATGTCGAAGCGGTAGAGCTCGCCGTCGGTGGGCAGGTCGATGCCGAACTGGCGCTGGATGTCGAAGACGACACGGGTGGCGTCCAGGCGGGCCTGCTCCGAGGGGAGCGCGGCCAGCCATTCGGGAACGGGGTAACTGCCGACGGTGGTGGTTTTGATTGCGGGTGCGGACATAAAACTGCTTTCGCCTTTCTTGTGGTGCGGGGAGCGGGTGGGCACCTACTGCGGGCGGCCAGTGGGACCTCACGAAAGAGATCCCGTCCCGGTTGACTGAGCGTAACTGCCGGCCGAGTTAGTGAGACTTCTCCGTTAACCTAGACCTTCTCCGGCACCACATAGGGGGCGCGGTAGGGGTTACGGGTCATGGCTTTGTTGGCTTCGGCGTCGTTGATGAATTTCCGGGTCTTGTCGTCGAAGTTCAGCTTGCGGCCCAGGCGGTAGGCCATGTTGGCCAGGTGGCACATGGCGGCGGCGCGGGCACCGATCTCGATTTCGGCGTGCAGGTCTTCATGCTTGCGGCTCTTCACGGCGTCGATGAAGTTCTGCATGTGGGGCACGGTGTCCCACTGGCCGCCCTTGGTGGGCTCGTCCATTACCTTCTCGCTCTTCTCGCCTTTGTAGACCTGGAAGCCACGGGCGTCGACGGCCATCCAGCCATCGGTGCCGTAGAAGATGTCGCCAATGCAGTTGGGGTCGTTGGGGCGGCCGAGACCCGCCTCAGCGTTGGTCAGCAGGCCGCGGACTTCAAACTGCGCTTGCACGCCATCGCCCCAATCGAAAGTGGCCATCTGGGTGTTGGGCGTTTCCTGATCGTCGTCGTAGGCCAACTTGCCGCCGGTGGAGACGATGGACTTGGGGAGCGTGGTCTTGCCCAGGCCCCACATGACGATGTCCATTTCGTGCACGCCCTGGTTGCCGATGTCGCCATTGCCGGTGTCCCAGAACCAGTGCCAGTTATAGCGGAAGCGCAGTTCGTTGTAAGCCCGCATGGGGGCGGGGCCCAGAAACTGGTCCCAGTTGAGACCCGGCGGCACCGGCTCATCGGCTTTCTTACCGATCGACTTACGGCGCTTAAAGCAGAGGCCCTTGGCCATATAGACATTGCCGATCACGCCTTCGCGCAGTAACTGCATGGCCCGCATCTTGTGCGGAATGGAGCGGGACTGCGAACCGATCTGCACCATGCGGCCATACTTACGCGCCGCGGCCACCATCTGGTAACCCTCAAACATGTTGTAGCTAGCGGGCTTTTCGCAATAAACATCCTTGCCGGCCTGCATGGCCCAGATGGAGCCGAGCGCGTGCCAGTGATTAGGCGTCGCGAAGCTGACCGCTTGCACTTCCTTGTCCTCAAACAGCTTGCGCATGTCGCCGTAGCCCTTGGGGGTGGGGTTGGCGCCGCCTTTGGCGACCTTGGTCTGGCCCCGTTCCAGCGCGGCCTGATTGACATCGCAGAGCGCCACGATCTGGGCGCCGGGGATGTTCAGGTAGTAGTCCATGTGGTTGTTGCCACGGCCGCCCAGGCCGGTGACAGCCACGCCCACGCGGTCGTTAGCGCCCAGAATGGGGCGGGCGGCGGT
The DNA here is from genome assembly GCA_044359315.1 of Bryobacteraceae bacterium. Taxonomy (GTDB): domain Bacteria; phylum Acidobacteriota; class Terriglobia; order Bryobacterales; family Bryobacteraceae; genus JAPKYZ01. The sequence continues at coordinate 10,632 of JBIKMK010000070.1, forward strand.
GGCCAAGGCAGCAGACGCCTGCACGAAGCGGCGGCGGGAAGGAGAGCCAGGATTGAGGATCATACGGTGAAAACCGAACTGATTGTATCAAGCCGGACGGGTGGGCGGAGTACTGGAGCGGCCCAAAAGGAAAAGCGCCCCGAGTGGGGCGCTTCAGCAAGAATACTGAGCCTTTCAGTAGGGTCTTGCGGCATGTGAAAGTCACCTTTCAGTGCCTTACTAGGACACGGCCGGGCAATCACCGCTTTGATACACTTCAAAAACTATACATTAACGTGACGATCTCGTGCAAGAATTTCTTATGCCCAAGATGACGAACTTCGTGCTGGGAATTGACCTGGGTGTCCGGTCGGTGGGGTTAGCGCTGATTGACCCGGAGGGGCACCAAATTGTAAACACCGCCGTGAGAGTGTTTCGCGAAGGTGTCGAGGGTGACTTTGAGTCCGGACAGGATACTTCGCGAAATACCAAGCGCCGCCAAGCGAGACTGGCGCGGCGGCAGACGGAGCGGCGGGTCAGACGGG